>JAGGZG010000190.1 GCA_021162125.1 Anaerolineae bacterium | reverse complement strand
GACGCGAGTGTTCGACATCACCCAGCACCTGGCCGAGGTGGAAGAACCGGTCCGCCGCCGCTTTGGGGTGGACGTGGTGGCCCTGCCGCGTATCGAGGTCCTGCCCGGTGTGTGGAACGTCCACTGGCGGCCGTGGACTCTGCCCGACGGCTCCCCCGCCGAAATCTCCGCCGACTTCCATCCGGTGCGCACTGCCGACGGCGGGTGGGAGATACACGGGCCGGACGGGATGGTGCTCTATCGCATGCCGGCGGGCGGGCTCTACTTCGACGCGGTGGAGGCCCCACTGGCCCACGCCGACCCCGATCTACTGCGCTCTATCGAGTTCCCCCGCATCTCCGACGAGGAGCTACGACTTCTGCGCGAGCAGGCCCGCGCCCTTTACGAGGAGACCGACTACGCCATCGTGGGTGCTTTTGGCGGGAATCTGCTGGAGATGGGGCAATCCCTGCGGGGCTGGATGCAGTTTATGATTGACCTGGCCTCCGATCCCGATCTGGTGGAGGAGTTCCTGGAGCGCATCACTGAGATGTGGATGGATAATCTGGCCCGCTACCTGGACGCCGTGGGCGAGTACATTCAGGTCATCCAGTTCGGCGACGATCTGGGCGGGCAACATAGGCTGCTCATCTCGCCGGACATGTATCGCCGCCTGTTCAAGCCGCGCCACCGACGGATGTACGAGTACGTCCACGCTTGTTCCGGCTGCGCTGTGTTCCTCCACTCCTGCGGGTCGGTGTACGATCTGATATCCGATTTCATTGAGATCGGGGTAGACGTGCTCAACCCGGTGCAGACGTCGGCAAGGGGGATGGACCCGGCACGGCTCAAGCGCGAGTTCGGCGACAGGATAACCTTTTGGGGCGGGGGGTGCGATACCCAGTACGTGTTGCCGCGCGGTACACCCGCCGAGGTGGTTGCTGACGTGCGGGAGCGGCTGCGGATTTTCGCCCCGGGTGGCGGATATGTCTTCGCTGCCATCCACAACATCCAGCCCGATGTCCCGCCAGAGAACGTGGTGGCCATGTTCGACGCGGCGCAAAATTGGTCAGCCGATGAAGCCGATTGAGCCGATGGAGCGGATTAAGCTGATGGGGGCAATCGGCTGCGTCGGTTTAATGGGGTGACCACGTTTAATCCGCTCACTGGTCAAGAACGGAGTGTTCTGCCTGGGAAAAGTGGGAGTGCCACAGCAGGGCGATTTCCCGGGCCAGGGGGAGGCGCACGAAGAAGTCGTGGCCGTCAAAAAGGATACTGCCCTCCAGTTCCGGCCCTTTTTCTTCAAGGAGTTGCTCCAGCAAAAGGATGGAGCTGAACTGGCGAGCCTGCTCTCTGTTAAAGTATCTCCGGTTGCACTTGGGACAACTATACGCTTCGTAGGAGACTGTGAATTTACCATCGCCCAGCGTCTTAGTGGCAGTAGTTAGCTCCAACTCAGCGTCGCAATGTGGACAGTGTAAGGGGCCGGTAAAGGCTTCAGGCGCGATCTCGAGTTCAATGTCCTCGGCAATGAGGTCTTCCGGGCTATATAGAAGCTCTTTTTCGCTCATCTCTACCATCTTTTCGCTTTCTTGTACATCCTGACCTGCCAGTCTGCTGCCGGATAAGCGGTGATGACCACAGCCAGTCCTTTAGTGTATTCAAAGATCACGGTCAGGTACCCTCTGCTTGCCAATCCAATGGCCATGTATCGGCCGTCCCTGGCTCGACGTACCAGTGGGTTGCTGAAGAGAAGGTCTTCGGCCTCTTCCGGCAGGACTTTGTGCTTTTGCCATATCTTCCTGGCGATAGTCTCGCTGATGAGAACTTCACGTATGCGCATCACAGATTTCCTGTTTGCTTGTTTATATTTTCATTCTAGCATAGTTTTTCTTAATGTCAAGGGTCTAACATCCAGCCTGATGTCCCGCCGGAGAACGTGGTGGCCATGTTTGATGCAGTGAGGGGATGCTCAGCGGATTAAGCTGATAATCGGCTCCATCGGCTTAATCCGCTGACCCTACCCGGTGAGCGTATCACGCCGGGGACATATGAGTAGGTGAAAAGGTAGATTGTAGCGTCGGGGCTTGCCCCCGACGCCTGCGTCGCCCGCAAGGGGCGACGCTACGGCCCTACGGCGACTTCCGAAGGTGGCTCAGAACCTTGTCCCAAACTCGTGACGCTCACCTGCTCGAGGTAGACAGCAGTCCCGTTTTGCGTTATAATGGTCAAGAACCTACACACCACGCACCACGCAACACGCTCATAAATAATCCGAGAAAGAGGACTCCCTTTGAACAAACGGGCTTTCATCAACATCGTCTTGCTGGTGGTCGCTGCACTGCTGGCCGGCGTCCTGCCCGCCAACATCCACGCGCAGGAGGGCGGCCCGTCCCTCCAGGTGCAGGCCGGTTTCGATGGCTATTACCGCCCTGATGACTGTCTGCCGCTTCTGGTGACAGTCGCCAACGAGGGTCGCGAGGTGCAGGGCGAGGTGCGCGTGATCCGCGATGATTCGATGGGCCGCCGCACTGTCTACGCCCAGCCGGTGCTCTTGCCCGCCCACTCGCGCAAGCAGTTCTTCCTGTACGTCTTCGGCGAGGGCTACATTCCCCAGATCACTGTAAGGCTGGTCGAGCGGGGACAGGTGCTGCGCAAGCAGGATGTCTCGCTCTCGGCCATTCAGCCGGGCGACGCTCTGGTCGGGGTGGTCAGTTCCTCGCCGTCCACTCTCAACCTGCTGGCCGCGCTGACCACCGCCCAGGGGGGCAGGGTGTTCGTGGCCCACCTGTCCCTGCAGGACCTGCCGCCACAGGGCCGGGCCTGGGGGGCGCTGGATGCGCTGGTGCTCAACGACGTGGATACCAGTGTGTTCACTCCCGCGCAACGGGAGGCGCTGGCCGCGTGGGTGACTTTTGGCGGGCACCTGGTGGTTGCCGGCGGCCTGAGTGCCGTCCAGACCGCCGCCGGCGTGGCCGACCTGCTGCCGGTTGACGTGACCGGTACGCACACGGTGGACGACGTCTCCGCCCTGGGGGAATTCTCCGGCACCCCGTTGGTGGACGGTGGCCCAACGGTGGTCGCCAGTTGCCAGGTGCGCGAGGGCCGCGTCCTGGTCGCCCAGGGTGATCAACCCCTCCTGGTGCGCCGTCAATTGGGGAGCGGGCGGGTGACCTATCTGGCGCTCGATCTGACGACCGCACCTCTCCAGGGCTGGGTGGGCAACGAGGCGCTGTGGGAGCGGTTGTTGATGCGCGATTCGACCCAGCGGCCTAACTTGGGTGTGAGAGATGGAAATGCTTTACGTGGTGCCCTGGCCAGTGCCGCGCCGCTGACACTGCCCTCGCCCTGGCTCGTTGGCTGTTTCCTGAGCTTCTATGTCCTGATCGTCGGCCCGCTGAATTACGTGATCCTCCGCCGCATCAAGCGCACCGTGTGGGCCTGGGTCACCATTCCAGTGTGTATCGTCCTTTTCAGCGGCTGCGCCTACCTGACCGGCTTCCAGATTCGCGGCCGGCGGGTCATCGTCAGCCAGGTATCCATCATCCGCGCCTGGGCGGGACAGCCCATCGCCGGCGTGGATTCCTACGTTGCCCTCTTCTCTCCCCGGCGGGGGACGTATCAGGTGGAGGTGGAGGGTGCACCCCTGGTCAGCCGCCTGCCGGAGGCTTACGTGATGGGCATGGACACCAGCAGCCTGCACGTGCAACAGGGTGATCCCGTGACAGTGCGCGATCTGCGGGTGGACGTGGGGGAGATGCGCGGGTTCACGGCGCAAACTTACGTGACTGCACCGGCGATACGGGCGGACGTGCGCCTGGATGACTCGACAGACCAGGTGCGCCTGGTGGGTACGCTGACCAACGAGGGTGCGGTTCCACTGGAGGATTGCCTGCTGGCGTTGCGCAATCAGACGGTGACTCTGGGTACTATCCAGCCGGGGCAGACTGTGCAGGTGGACGAGGCGGTTGACTTCGGCGCTTCTCTCTTTTACCACGAATTGGTGGATAAACTGGCGAGCGGTACCAGCCTCGAGGTGAAATCCCGTCGCCGGCAGATCGCCCAGGCAGTGTTCGGCTACGGTTACGAGGGCCCTGGTGTGGCGCTTCTGGACAGCGGCCTGAATCTGGTCGGCTGGCAGGAGGGAGCGCCGTTGGCGGTGACTGTGGCCGGCCAAAGCCCTGCCGTGCGTGCCACCTCCTTGTGGCTGATCTCCATTCCGCTGGCGAGGGAAACGGGCTCGGTGGTCATCCCGCCGGGGTTCATGTTCTGGGAGGTGGTAGAATCGGATGGGGTGTACAATCCCACGCCCTACGGCTTCTATCTTGGCGGTGGCTCGGTGACTTTCCGCTTCCACATGGGCGCGGAATTCAGCGACCTCCACGTCCAGGAACTGACCCTATACCTGGGGTGCGAACGCGCGAACTACGGCGGGTCACCAACTTTGCCCCGCGTGTTTCTCCGTGATTGGGGGGATGGCGGGTGGGTGCAGCAGAGTGGCCTGGTCTGGGGCGCGAATCCCATCCGCGATCCGGTGGCTTACGTCAGCCCGGAGGGAGTTATCGAGGTGCGAGTCGTGGCCCAGCAATATTACGAGATGTTGAGCCTGGACTTCGGCGTGCGAGGAGATGGGTCAGCGGATTAACCCGATTGACCCGATGGCCCCTCAGCTTAATCTGCTTAATCGGGTGACCAGTGGTGGGCTCGGTCGGGAGACCTTCACCCAACAAGGAAGGGGCAGGAAGGGACGTAAGAGTGGCGGCTATCGTCGAGATAAAAAATCTGACCAAGCGCTACGGCCGGCTGACGGCAGTGCGCGACGTTTCCTTGAGCGTGGAGGAGGGCTCGGTCTTCGGCTTCGTCGGCCCCAACGGGGCGGGCAAGACCACCACCATGCGCATCCTGACCACCCTGCTGCGTCCAACCAGCGGGGAAGCCTGGGTGGGCGGCTGTTCGGTGATCAAAGACCCGCGCGGGGTGCGTCGCCAGGTGGGGTACATGCCCGACTTCTTCGGGGTGTACAATGACATGCTGGTCTGGGAGTACCTGGATTTCTTCGCTGCCTGCTACGACGTGCCACAGAGCAAGCGCCCGGCGCTGATTGACGATTTATTGGCCCTGGTGGACCTGGGCCACCGGCGCAACGATCCGCTGAACAGCCTGTCGCGGGGGATGAAGCAGCGGTTGTGTCTGGCCCGCACTCTGGCCCACGACCCGGCGGTGCTCATCCTGGACGAGCCGGCCTCGGGCCTGGACCCCCGCGCCCGCATCGAGATTCGCGAGCTTCTGCGCGAGCTGCAGGCCATGGGCAAGACCATCTTCTTCTCGTCGCACATTCTCTCCGAGGTGGAGGAGATTTGCACGGCCATCGGGGTGATCGAGGCCGGACAACTGGTGGCCTGCGGCACGCTGGAGGAGTTGCGTGCCCTGCGTCCTGTGCGCGTGTTACGCATCGGCCTGCTGGGCCGCCTGGACGAGGCGCGGGCTTTGTTGGTGAGCCTCGACGGGGTGCAGGAGGTGGTGGACGACCCCGGCCCGGCGTGGAATGGCGGGCTGGGCCTGCGGGTGAGCTTTCGCGGTGACGACGAGGCGGTGAGCGGGTTGCTGGCCCAGGTGGTCGCTGCCGGATTGCCTGTGATCTCCTTCACCGAGGAGACGGCCGACCTGGAGGATGTGTTCATGCAGGTGACGCGGGGGATTGTGTCGTGATTGCGGAAGAATGGGAGAATGAAGGGTTGGAAGGATCGGGGCTATGCGCGGCGTAGCTCGTCGAGGTCAACGTTCAGATCGCGCAAGATTTTGGCCAGCGTACCTTTGGGAATGTCTTTAGCGCCGTGGTTGGGGATGGTCGTTCGTCGTCCGGTGACTGGATTCCACCAGATTTCGTGGCTGCCGGCAGCCTGGCGGTAGAACTCGTAGCCCAGTCGTCGAAGTCGGCGTGTGAGTTCCCGGTAGTTCATCACGCGGCCTCGAGTGCCAGCGGAACTTCTATCTCCCAGATCACGGATGCCAGCGGGACGTCCGGAGCGTCGGTGACGAAAGGCAATTTCTTCTCTTGACAAAGCTTATAGATAACCAGAGTCACGCTGCGGAGGTTATCGAGGGCCTCGCCGATGGTATGTCCCTCGGCGTGACATCCTTGAATGGCTGGACAACTGGCGAGGTAGATGCCCTCTTCTAACCTTTCAATCTGTACCGGCAGGCGATAGGTGTGCATTGTCCCTTACCTCCACAATCAAGCAGATGGTGCTTATGTTGCACTATTGTACGAGATTTGTTTCTGAGTGTCAAATGAGGACTACATGAGATCTATTAAGTTGAAACCCAACCCGGTCATGCTCAAGGAACTGCGCGGCCAGATGCGCGGCTGGCGGGCTTTCGTAGTACTGACGATTTACCTTATCCTGCTGAGCTGCGTGACCGGCGGATTGTACCTTTCCGTCTACGCCGCATCGACGGCGACGGCCGGCATGGGCGGTGGGATGATTGGAGCCACAGCCGGACGCACGCTCTTCGGCGGGATCGTTCTGCTGGAGCTTTTGCTGGTGTGCTTCATCGCCCCGGCGTTCACGGCGGGCTCCATCGCCGGTGAGCGGGAGCGGCTGACCTACGACCTGCTGGTGACTACCTTGCTCCGCCCGCGGTCCATCGTGGGTGGCAAGCTGAGCTCGGCTCTGGCTTACGTCGTGCTGCTTATCTTGGCCGCGCTTCCTCTGCAGAGTCTGGCTTTCATCCTGGGCGGTGTGACCCCTGCGGAGGTGTTCATCGCTCTGATCGGTCTCCTGGTCACGGCTCTGATCTCCGCCTCAATAGGGCTGTTTTTCTCCAGCCTGATGCGCTCGACGATTCTCTCCACGGTGCTGACTTATGCCGCGGTGCTGTTCATGACAGTGGGGATACCCTTCGTGGGGCTGATGGTCCTGACGCCAATAGCATCCCTCCTGGGTAGTTATTCTGCTCCTTCGTGGCTAGTGCAAGTTCTGATGATCTATGGATTAGGTTTCCTGGCCTGCACCAATCCGTTCATCACAGCGGTGCTCACCGAGGTCGTCCTGCTGGAAGAGGGCGCGGTGCTGTTCTTCACCGTGCCGCTGGCCGGGCACAATATTCCGCTGGTCTCGCCCTGGATTGTGTACGTGCTGCTCTGTCTGCTGGTTAGTCTGGTGCTGATCGCGCTGAGTATGCGTCTCGTGCGCGCGCCGCGGCGGTGAGGGGGAGAGAGGGAGACAAGGTGAATGGGTTGATAGGTTATGAGGAGTTGGTGGGAATACTCCGCACCTGCCGGGGGCGGTGGCGGGTGCAGCAGGCGGCGGTCTGGGCGCTGCGCGGAGCGGCGGCCGGCCTGACTCTGTCGCTGATCCTGGCCATCCTTTCCCGCCTCTTCCCTTTGCTCCCTCTGAGTTCCCTTCTTCTTCTGAGCTCGATCATCGTCTTTCTCTGCGCCACCGCCGCTTTTGGTCTGTCTGTCCTCCGTTCTCCTTCTTTACTCCAAACTGCCCGGCTTATTGATTACCGCCTCTCCCTGCGCGAGCGTCTGAGCACTGCCCTGGAGGTGCACGCTGGCGCGGTGCGCACCTCGCCGTCGCTGGCTGCCGCGCAACTGGCGGACGCCGTCCGCGTCGCGACGGGAATCGAGCCGGGGCGGGCTTTCCCCTGGCGGATGCCACGCCGTGAGCTGGGGATCGTTCTTCTGCTGGTTGCCATGCTAATCGCTTCCTTCCTCGTCCCCAATCCGATGGAGGCCGTGTGGCAGCAGAGAGAGGTAGCGCGCCAGGCCGTCGCCGAACAGGTGGCCGAACTGGAGGCCCTGCGTGCCGAAATCGAGGACAACCAGGCCCTATCTGCGGAGCAGCGCGAGGCGTTGTTGCAGGAACTAGACGAGCTGATCCGTGATCTGAAAGAAGGCAATCTTTCACAGGAGGAGGCCGTCGCCCGCCTGTCGGAGGCTGAACAGCGGTTGATGGCCCTGCGGCAGGAGGACGCTGCCGCGCAGCAAGCGGGTCTGGAAGAAGCGGCCCGCGCCTGGCAGGATAGCGACCTGACCGACGAAATCGCCGAGGCCATTCAGCGGGGCGATTACCAGGCTGCGGCCGGGGAGCTGGCTCAGTATGCCACTACCGAGGGCGAATCGCTCACCCGCGAGGAGGAGCTGGCCCTGGCCGATGAATTGGCTCAGGCTGCGGAGGCCCTGGCCGAGTCCAATCCCGATCTGGCGGAGAAGCTGAACGAGGCGGCGGAGGCCCTGCGCCGGGGCGACGTTGATGCGGCGCGCCAGGCCATCGCCGAGGCCAGCGAGCAACTGGCCCAGGCCGGGCAGCGGATCGCCGGGCAGGAGGCGGTGGAGGAGGCGCTGGCGGCGGTTCAAGAGGGGCGGCAGGCCGTGGCCCAGGCCGGGCAGGGTGCGGGGCAGCAGCAGGCGCAGGGCACAGGGCAGGGACAACAGGGTCAGCAGGGTGCAGGGCAGCAGCAAGCACAGGGCCCGCTGGGGTCGGGCAGCGGTGAGGGCGAATCCTCCGGGCAGGAGGGCCAGGCACAGGCGGGCGAGGGATCTATCCCCCAGGCCAACCTGCCCGGCCAGGAGAGCGAGACCGAGTACGAGTCCGTGTACGCCCCCCAGCGCCTCGGCGAGGGCGAAGGAGAGGGCGAGCGGGTGAATCTGCCGGGTGAGGGCGAGGGCCCGTATCGCGATACGTCCCGTGACGTGGACGAGGAGGGCCAGGCCCTGGTGCCCTACGATCAGGTGTACGGCGACTACAGCCAGGCTGCCGCCGAAGCACTGGAGGGGAGCTACATCCCGCTGGGGATCAAAGAATACGTGCGCGAATACTTCAGCGCCCTGGAGCCATAGTAGGGCGGTTTGGTTAACCGCCGCTGAGGGCCGGGCGAGCCGGGTTGGGCGGACAGAGCTTGTCCTGAGCTCCGTCGAAGGGCCGTCCGCCGCTACGGGATTCATAAGGAGTTTCAGGTTGCGAGTTCCAGCTTCAAAATTGGTGCGCTATCGGGCGGCGGGCGGGGTGGTAGTGGATGGCGACCGCGTGCTGGTGCTGCGTCGCCCCGGCCGGGGCGACGCAGCACCAGCACGCGGTCGCCATCCACTACCACCCCGCCCGCCGCCCGATAGCGCACCAATTTTGAAGCTGGAACTCGCAACCTGAAACTCCTTATGAATCCCGTAGCGGCGGACGGCCCTTCGACGGAGCTCAGGACAAGCTCTGTCCGCCCAACCCGGCTCGCCCGGCCCTCAGCGGCGGTTAACCAAACCGCCCTACTATGGCTCCAGGGCGCTGAAGTATTCGCGCACGTATTCTTTGATCCCCAGCGGGATGTAGCTCCCCTCCAGTGCTTCGGCGGCAGCCTGGCTGTAGTCGCCGTACACCTGATCGTAGGGCACCAGGGCCTGGCCCTCCTCGTCCACGTCACGGGACGTATCGCGATACGGGCCCTCGCCCTCACCCGGCAGATTCACCCGCTCGCCCTCTCCTTCGCCCTCGCCGAGGCGCTGGGGGGCGTACACGGACTCGTACTCGGTCTCGCTCTCCTGGCCGGGCAGGTTGGCCTGGGGGATAGATCCCTCGCCCGCCTGTGCCTGGCCCTCCTGCCCGGAGGATTCGCCCTCACCGCTGCCCGACCCCAGCGGGCCCTGTGCTTGCTGCTGCCCTGCACCCTGCTGACCCTGTTGTCCCTGCCCTGTGCCCTGCGCCTGCTGCTGCCCCGCACCCTGCCCGGCCTGGGCCACGGCCTGCCGCCCCTCTTGAACCGCCGCCAGCGCCTCCTCCACCGCCTCCTGCCCGGCGATCCGCTGCCCGGCCTGGGCCAGTTGCTCGCTGGCCTCGGCGATGGCCTGGCGCGCCGCATCAACGTCGCCCCGGCGCAGGGCCTCCGCCGCCTCGTTCAGCTTCTCCGCCAGATCGGGATTGGACTCGGCCAGGGCCTCCGCAGCCTGAGCCAATTCATCGGCCAGGGCCAGCTCCTCCTCGCGGGTGAGCGATTCGCCCTCGGTAGTGGCATACTGAGCCAGCTCCCCGGCCGCAGCCTGGTAATCGCCCCGCTGAATGGCCTCGGCGATTTCGTCGGTCAGGTCGCTATCCTGCCAGGCGCGGGCCGCTTCTTCCAGACCCGCTTGCTGCGCGGCAGCGTCCTCCTGCCGCAGGGCCATCAACCGCTGTTCAGCCTCCGACAGGCGGGCGACGGCCTCCTCCTGTGAAAGATTGCCTTCTTTCAGATCACGGATCAGCTCGTCTAGTTCCTGCAACAACGCCTCGCGCTGCTCCGCAGATAGGGCCTGGTTGTCCTCGATTTCGGCACGCAGGGCCTCCAGTTCGGCCACCTGTTCGGCGACGGCCTGGCGCGCTACCTCTCTCTGCTGCCACACGGCCTCCATCGGATTGGGGACGAGGAAGGAAGCGATTAGCATGGCAACCAGCAGAAGAACGATCCCCAGCTCACGGCGTGGCATCCGCCAGGGGAAAGCCCGCCCCGGCTCGATTCCCGTCGCGACGCGGACGGCGTCCGCCAGTTGCGCGGCAGCCAGCGACGGCGAGGTGCGCACCGCGCCAGCGTGCACCTCCAGGGCAGTGCTCAGACGCTCGCGCAGGGAGAGGCGGTAATCAATAAGCCGGGCAGTTTGGAGTAAAGAAGGAGAACGGAGGACAGACAGACCAAAAGCGGCGGTGGCGCAGAGAAAGACGATGATCGAGCTCAGAAGAAGAAGGGAACTCAGAGGGAGCAAAGGGAAGAGGCGGGAAAGGATGGCCAGGATCAGCGACAGAGTCAGGCCGGCCGCCGCTCCGCGCAGCGCCCAGACCGCCGCCTGCTGCACCCGCCACCGCCCCCGGCAGGTGCGGAGTATTCCCACCAACTCCTCATAACCTATCAACCCATTCACCTTGTCTCCCTCTCTCCCCCTCACCGCCGCGGCGCGCGCACGAGACGCATACTCAGCGCGATCAGCACCAGACTAACCAGCAGACAGAGCAGCACGTACACAATCCAGGGCGAGACCAGCGGAATATTGTGCCCGGCCAGCGGCACGGTGAAGAACAGCACCGCGCCCTCTTCCAGCAGGACGACCTCGGTGAGCACCGCTGTGATGAACGGATTGGTGCAGGCCAGGAAACCTAATCCATAGATCATCAGAACTTGCACTAGCCACGAAGGAGCAGAATAACTACCCAGGAGGGATGCTATTGGCGTCAGGACCATCAGCCCCACGAAGGGTATCCCCACTGTCATGAACAGCACCGCGGCATAAGTCAGCACCGTGGAGAGAATCGTCGAGCGCATCAGGCTGGAGAAAAACAGCCCTATTGAGGCGGAGATCAGAGCCGTGACCAGGAGACCGATCAGAGCGATGAACACCTCCGCAGGGGTCACACCGCCCAGGATGAAAGCCAGACTCTGCAGAGGAAGCGCGGCCAAGATAAGCAGCACGACGTAAGCCAGAGCCGAGCTCAGCTTGCCACCCACGATGGACCGCGGGCGGAGCAAGGTAGTCACCAGCAGGTCGTAGGTCAGCCGCTCCCGCTCACCGGCGATGGAGCCCGCCGTGAACGCCGGGGCGATGAAGCACACCAGCAAAAGCTCCAGCAGAACGATCCCGCCGAAGAGCGTGCGTCCGGCTGTGGCTCCAATCATCCCACCGCCCATGCCGGCCGTCGCCGTCGATGCGGCGTAGACGGAAAGGTACAATCCGCCGGTCACGCAGCTCAGCAGGATAAGGTAAATCGTCAGTACTACGAAAGCCCGCCAGCCGCGCATCTGGCCGCGCAGTTCCTTGAGCATGACCGGGTTGGGTTTCAACTTAATAGATCTCATGTAGTCCTCATTTGACACTCAGAAACAAATCTCGTACAATAGTGCAACATAAGCACCATCTGCTTGATTGTGGAGGTAAGGGACAATGCACACCTATCGCCTGCCGGTACAGATTGAAAGGTTAGAAGAGGGCATCTACCTCGCCAGTTGTCCAGCCATTCAAGGATGTCACGCCGAGGGACATACCATCGGCGAGGCCCTCGATAACCTCCGCAGCGTGACTCTGGTTATCTATAAGCTTTGTCAAGAGAAGAAATTGCCTTTCGTCACCGACGCTCCGGACGTCCCGCTGGCATCCGTGATCTGGGAGATAGAAGTTCCGCTGGCACTCGAGGCCGCGTGATGAACTACCGGGAACTCACACGCCGACTTCGACGACTGGGCTACGAGTTCTACCGCCAGGCTGCCGGCAGCCACGAAATCTGGTGGAATCCAGTCACCGGACGACGAACGACCATCCCCAACCACGGCGCTAAAGACATTCCCAAAGGTACGCTGGCCAAAATCTTGCGCGATCTGAACGTTGACCTCGACGAGCTACGCCGCGCATAGCCCCGATCCTTCCAACCCTTCATTCTCCCATTCTTCCGCAATCACGACACAATCCCCCGCGTCACCTGCATGAACACATCCTCCAGGTCGGCCGTCTCCTCGGTGAAGGAGATCACAGGCAATCCGGCAGCGACCACCTGGGCCAGCAACCCGCTCACCGCCTCGTCGTCACCGCGAAAGCTCACCCGCAGGCCCAGCCCGCCATTCCACGCCGGGCCGGGGTCGTCCACCACCTCCTGCACCCCGTCGAGGCTCACCAACAAAGCCCGCGCCTCGTCCAGGCGGCCCAGCAGGCCGATGCGTAACACGCGCACAGGACGCAGGGCACGCAACTCCTCCAGCGTGCCGCAGGCCACCAGTTGTCCGGCCTCGATCACCCCGATGGCCGTGCAAATCTCCTCCACCTCGGAGAGAATGTGCGACGAGAAGAAGATGGTCTTGCCCATGGCCTGCAGCTCGCGCAGAAGCTCGCGAATCTCGATGCGGGCGCGGGGGTCCAGGCCCGAGGCCGGCTCGTCCAGGATGAGCACCGCCGGGTCGTGGGCCAGAGTGCGGGCCAGACACAACCGCTGCTTCATCCCCCGCGACAGGCTGTTCAGCGGATCGTTGCGCCGGTGGCCCAGGTCCACCAGGGCCAATAAATCGTCAATCAGCGCCGGGCGCTTGCTCTGTGGCACGTCGTAGCAGGCAGCGAAGAAATCCAGGTACTCCCAGACCAGCATGTCATTGTACACCCCGAAGAAGTCGGGCATGTACCCCACCTGGCGACGCACCCCGCGCGGGTCTTTGATCACCGAACAGCCGCCCACCCAGGCTTCCCCGCTGGTTGGACGCAGCAGGGTGGTCAGGATGCGCATGGTGGTGGTCTTGCCCGCCCCGTTGGGGCCGACGAAGCCGAAGACCGAGCCCTCCTCCACGCTCAAGGAAACGTCGCGCACTGCCGTCAGCCGGCCGTAGCGCTTGGTCAGATTTTTTATCTCGACGATAGCCGCCACTCTTACGTCCCTTCCTGCCCCTTCCTTGTTGGGTGAAGGTCTCCCGACCGAGCCCACCACTGGTCACCCGATTAAGCAGATTAAGCTGAGGGGCCATCGGGTCAATCGGGTTAATCCGCTGACCCATCTCCTCGCACGCCGAAGTCCAGGCTCAACATCTCGTAATATTGCTGGGCCACGACTCGCACCTCGATAACTCCCTCCGGGCTGACGTAAGCCACCGGATCGCGGATGGGATTCGCGCCCCAGACCAGGCCACTCTGCTGCACCCACCCGCCATCCCCCCAATCACGGAGAAACACGCGGGGCAAAGTTGGTGACCCGCCGTAGTTCGCGCGTTCGCACCCCAGGTATAGGGTCAGTTCCTGGACGTGGAGGTCGCTGAATTCCGCGCCCATGTGGAAGCGGAAAGTCACCGAGCCACCGCCAAGATAGAAGCCGTAGGGCGTGGGATTGTACACCCCATCCGATTCTACCACCTCCCAGAACATGAACCCCGGCGGGATGACCACCGAGCCCGTTTCCCTCGCCAGCGGAATGGAGATCAGCCACAAGGAGGTGGCACGCACGGCAGGGCTTTGGCCGGCCACAGTCACCGCCAACGGCGCTCCCTCCTGCCAGCCGACCAGATTCAGGCCGCTGTCCAGAAGCGCCACACCAGGGCCCTCGTAACCGTAGCCGAACACTGCCTGGGCGATCTGCCGGCGACGGGATTTCACCTCGAGGCTGGTACCGCTCGCCAGTTTATCCACCAATTCGTGGTAAAAGAGAGAAGCGCCGAAGTCAACCGCCTCGTCCACCTGCACAGTCTGCCCCGGCTGGATAGTACCCAGAGTCACCGTCTGATTGCGCAACGCCAGCAGGCAATCCTCCAGTGGAACCGCACCCTCGTTGGTCAGCGTACCCACCAGGCGCACCTGGTCTGTCGAGTCATCCAGGCGCACGTCCGCCCGTATCGCCGGTGCAGTCACGTAAGTTTGCGCCGTGAACCCGCGCATCTCCCCCACGTCCACCCGCAGATCGCGCACTGTCACGGGATCACCCTGTTGCACGTGCAGGCTGCTGGTGTCCATGCCCATCACGTAAGCCTCCGGCAGGCGGCTGACCAGGGGTGCACCCTCCACCTCCACCTGATACGTCCCCCGCCGGGGAGAGAAGAGGGCAACGTAGGAATCCACGCCGGCGATGGGCTGTCCCGCCCAGGCGCGGATGATGGATACCTGGCTGACGATGACCCGCCGGCCGCGAATCTGGAAGCCGGTCAGGTAGGCGCAGCCGCTGAAAAGGACGATACACACTGGAATGGTGACCCAGGCCCACACGGTGCGCTTGATGCGGCGGAGGATCACGTAATTCAGCGGGCCGACGATCAGGACATAGAAGCTCAGGAAACAGCCAACGAGCCAGGGCGAGGGCAGTGTCAGCGGCGCGGCACTGGCCAGGGCACCACGTAAAGCATTTCCATCTCTCACACCCAAGTTAGGCCGCTGGGTCGAATCGCGCATCAACAACCGCTCCCACAGCGCCTCGTTGCCCACCCAGCCCTGGAGAGGTGCGGTCGTCAGATCGAGCGCCAGATAGGTCACCCGCCCGCTCCCCAATTGACGGCGCACCAGGAGGGGTTGATCACCCTGGGCGACCAGGACGCGGCCCTCGCGCACCTGGCAACTGGCGACCACCGTTGGGCCACCGTCCACCAACGGGGTGCCGGAGAATTCCCCCAGGGCGGAGACGTCGTCCACCGTGTGCGTACCGGTCACGTCAACCGGCAGCAGGTCGGCCACGCCGGCGGCGGTCTGGACGGCACTCAGGCCGCCGGCAACCACCAGGTGCCCGCCAAAAGTCACCCACGCGGCCAGCGCCTCCCGTTGCGCGGGAGTGAACACACTGGTATCCACGTCGTTGAGCACCAGCGCATCCAGCGCCCCCCAGGCCCGGCCCTGTGGCGGCAGGTCCTGCAGGGACAGGTGGGCCACGAACACCCTGCCCCCCTGGGCGGTGGTCAGCGCGGCCAGCAGGTTGAGAGTGGACGGCGAGGAACTGACCACCCCGACCAGAGCGTCGCCCGGCTGAATGGCCGAGAGCGAGACATCCTGCTTGCGCAGCACCTGTCCCCGCTCGACCAGCCTTACAGTGATCTGGGGAATGTAGCCCTCGCCGAAGACGTACAGGAAGAACTGCTTGCGCGAGTGGGCGGGCAAGAGCACCGGCTGGGCGTAGACAGTGCGGCGGCCCATCGAATCATCGCGGATCACGCGCACCTCGCCCTGCACCTCGCGACCCTCGTTGGCGACTGTCACCAGAAGCGGCAGACAGTCATCAGGGCGGTAATAGCCATCGAAACCGGCCTGCACCTGGAGGGACGGGCCGCCCTCCTGCGCGTGGATGTTGGCGGGCAGGACGCCGGCCAGCAGTGCAGCGACCACCAGCAAGACGATGTTGATGAAAGCCCGTTTGTTCAAAGGGAGTCCTCTTTCTCGGATTATTTATGAGCGTGTTGCGTGGTGCGTGGTGTGTAGGTTCTTGACCATTATAACGCAAAACGGGACTGCTGTCTACCTCGAGCAGGTGAGCGTCACGAGTTTGGGACAAGGTTCTGAGCCACCTTCGGAAGTCGCCGTAGGGCCGTAGCGTCGCCCCTTGCGGGCGACGCAGGCGTCGGGGGCAAGCCCCGACGCTACAATCTACCTTTTCACCTACTCATATGTCCCCGGCGTGATACGCTCACCGGGTAGGGTCAGCGGATTAAGCCGATGGAGCCGATTATCAGCTTAATCCGCTGAGCATCCCCTCACTGCATCAAACATGGCCACCACGTTCTCCGGCGGGACATCAGGCTGGATGTTAGACCCTTGACATTAAGAAAAACTATGCTAGAATGAAAATATAAACAAGCAAACAGGAAATCTGTGATGCGCATACGTGAAGTTCTCATCAGCGAGACTATCGCCAGGAAGATATGGCAAAAGCACAAAGTCCTGCCGGAAGAGGCCGAAGACCTTCTCTTCAGCAACCCACTGGTACGTCGAGCCAGGGACGGCCGATACATGGCCATTGGATTGGCAAGCAGAGGGTACCTGACCGTGATCTTTGAATACACTAAAGGACTGGCTGTGGTCATCACCGCTTATCCGGCAGCAGACTGGCAGGTCAGGATGTACAAGAAAGCGAAAAGATGGTAGAGATGAGCGAAAAAGAGCTTCTATATAGCCCGGAAGACCTCATTGCCGAGGACATTGAACTCGAGATCGCGCCTGAAGCCTTTACCGGCCCCTTACACTGTCCACATTGCGACGCTGAGTTGGAGCTAACTACTGCCACTAAGACGCTGGGCGATGGTAAATTCACAGTCTCCTACGAAGCGTATAGTTGTCCCAAGTGCAACCGGAGATACTTTAACAGAGAGCAGGCTCGCCAGTTCAGCTCCATCCTTTTGCTGGAGCAACTCCTTGAAGAAAAAGGGCCGGAACTGGAGGGCAGTATCCTTTTTGACGGCCACGACTTCTTCGTGCGCCTCCCCCTGGCCCGGGAAATCGCCCTGCTGTGGCACTCCCACTTTTCCCAGGCAGAACACTCCGTTCTTGACCAGTGAGCGGATTAAACGTGGTCACCCCATTAAACCGACGCAGCCGATTGCCCCCATCAGCTTAATCCGCTCCATCGGCTCAATCGGCTTCATCGGCTGACCAATTTTGCGCCGCGTCGAACATGGCCACCACGTTCTCTGGCGGGACATCGGGCTGGATGTTGTGGATGGCAGCGAAGACATATCCGCCACCCGGGGCGAAAATCCGCAGCCGCTCCCGCACGTCAGCAACCACCTCGGCGGGTGTACCGCGCGGCAACACGTACTGGGTATCGCACCCCCCGCCCCAAAAGGTTATCCTGTCGCCGAACTCGCGCTTGAGCCGTGCCGGGTCCATCCCCCTTGCCGACGTCTGCACCGGGTTGAGCACGTCTACCCCGATCTCAATGAAATCGGATATCAGATCGTACACCGACCCGCAGGAGTGGAGGAACACAGCGCAGCCGGAACAAGCGTGGACGTACTCGTACATCCGTCGGTGGCGCGGCTTGAACAGGCGGCGATACATGTCCGGCGAGATGAGCAGCCTATGTTGCCCGCCCAGATCGTCGCCGAACTGGATGACCTGAATGTACTCGCCCACGGCGTCCAGGTAGCGGGCCAGATTATCCATCCACATCTCAGTGATGCGCTCCAGGAACTCCTCCACCAGATCGGGATCGGAGGCCAGGTCAATCATAAACTGCATCCAGCCCCGCAGGGATTGCCCCATCTCCAGCAGATTCCCGCCAAAAGCACCCACGATGGCGTAGTCGGTCTCCTCGTAAAGGGCGCGGGCCTGCTCGCGCAGAAGTCGTAGCTCCTCGTCGGAGATGCGGGGGAACTCGATAGAGCGCAGTAGATCGGGGTCGGCGTGGGCCAGTGGGGCCTCCACCGCGTCGAAGTAGAGCCCGCCCGCCGGCATGCGATAGAGCACCATCCCGTCCGGCCCGTGTATCTCCCACCCGCCGTCGGCAGTGCGCACCGGATGGAAGTCGGCGGAGATTTCGGCGGGGGAGCCGTCGGGCAGAGTCCACGGCCGCCAGTGGACGTTCCACACACCGGGCAGGACCTCGATACGCGGCAGGGCCACCACGTCCACCCCAAAGCGGCGGCGGACCGGTTCTTCCACCTCGGCCAGGTGCTGGGTGATGTCGAACACTCGCGTC
>JAGGZG010000349.1 GCA_021162125.1 Anaerolineae bacterium | reverse complement strand
TGAAGTCGAGCATCTCGAAGGGAGGGGAGTAGCCCGGTCGAGAGCGGTGGAGCAGCAGCTCTACCGAGGCATCGGCCCCTTCGAAGGTGAAGCCCTGGTGTTCCAGGCGCTTGATTGTCTGGAGCATTCCCTGCAGGTCATTGATCTCGTCGGGCGCAATGCCCATCTCCTCTGCCTTGCTCAGCAAATTTCCCCGGCCTGCGAGTTCCGAGATGAGGACACGCGGTTGATTGCCCACGAGGGCAGGAGCGATGTGCTGGTAACTCCGTGGATTGCGTCGCATGGCCGCCACGTGGATGCCCCCTTTGTGAGCAAAGGCGCTCTGGCCCACATAGGGAGACTGACGGTGGAGAGGCTGATTGGTGATGGAAGCCACCGCGCGGGCAATCCGCGTCAGATGGGCCAACTTGCCGGGAGGCAGGGCCGTGAGCCCTAGTTTCAACTCCAGATTGGGGATCAGCGTGCAGAGGTTGGCGTTGCCGCACCGCTCTCCATAGCCGTTCGTCGTCCCCTGTACGTGGGTGACGCCCGCCCGGACAGCCGCCAGTGTGTTCGCTACGGCCAGGCCCCCATCGTTGTGAGCATGGATACCCAGGGGGACGTCCGGGAAGGCCGCTCGCACCTCCCGGACGACGGCCTCTATCTCCCAGGGCATAGAGCCGCCGTTAGTATCGCACAGCACGAGTACGTCCGCACCTCCCTCAACGGCGGCCCGGAGTGTGGACATGGCGTAGTGGGGATCGGCCTTGTGGCCACTAAAGAAGTGCTCCGCGTCGTAGATGACCTCCCGGCCACGGGCTTTCAAGTAGGCCAGACTCTCCCGGATGATGCGCAGGTTCTCCTCCGGCGTGGTGCGCAGAACGTCGCGCACGTGGAGCATCCAAGTCTTGCCCACGATGGTGATTACCGGCGTCTCCGCCTCCAGCAGGGCTCGAATGTTAGCATCGTCCTGGGGTTGGTTTCCCACGTGGCACGTGCTACCGAAGGCAGCGATCCGAGAGTGCTCCAGGTTCAGTTCCCGCGCTCGCTGGAAGTACTCGGCATCTTTGGGGTTGGAGCTCGGCCAGCCGCCTTCCACGTAGTGCACTCCCAGCCTGTTCAGCAGGCGGGTGATCTTCAGTTTGTCCTCCACCGACAGGGATATATCCTCTCCCTGTGTCCCATCGCGCAACGTGGTGTCGTAAAGCAAAACCTGTCGTTTTTCCAATCGGTCGTTGCTCATTGGTCGTTTGCCATTCTTTCCCGTGTATAGGGTATCAGCCCTCCAGCCTGGATGATACCCATGACGAAGGCTGGGAATGGGGGCGTCTGGTAGGTGCGCCCGGTGCGCAGATTAGTGATGGTACCGGCCCTCAGGTCCACTGTCAACTGATCGCCTTTCTCCGTCTCTTCCACCGCCTGGGCACATGCCAGGATGGGTAGGCCGATGTTGATGGCGTTCCGGTAGAAAATGCGGGCGAAACTTTTGGCGACGACGCAGGCAATGCCTGATTCTTTAATCGCCAGCGGCGCGTGCTCCCGCGACGACCCGCAGCCAAAGTTCTCCCCGGCGACGATGATGTCCCCGCGCTGCACCGCGCTGGCAAAGTCCGGGTCTATGCCCTCCATGCAGTGGCGCGCCAGTTCCTCCGGCGTGGAGACATTCAGGTAGCGGGCCGGGATGATGACATCGGTGTCCACGTTGTCGCCGTATTTCCAGACTCTGCCGGTCAGTTGCATTGCTGTACCTCCTCCGGGCTGGCGATGTGCCCGGCCACTGCCGACGCAGCCGCGACGGCCGGCCCGGCCAGGTAGACCTCGCTTTCGGGATGGCCCATGCGCCCGCGAAAATTGCGGTTAGTGGTGCTCACCGCCCGCTCGCCGGCGGCCAGCACGCCCATGTGCCCACCCAGGCATGGGCCGCAGGTCGGCGTGCTGACGACTGCGCCCGCCTCGATAAATGCCTCTATCAGCCCCTCCCGCAGTGCTTCCAGATAGACCTGCTGGCTGCCGGGGATGACGATGCAGCGCACATCAGGGTGCACCCGGCGACCGCGCAGCAGTTCGGCGGCGACCCGCAAGTCTTCCAGGCGGCCGTTGGTGCAGGAGCCGATGACGACCTGATCGATCTGCACCTCGCCAGCCTGGCTCGCCGGACAGACGTTCTCCGGCAGGTGTGGCAAGGCCACCTGTGGCTCGATTTGGCTGACGTCAATCTCGATGAGCTGGGCGTAGGTCGCGTCGGTATCGGCCTGATAGACGTGATAGGGACGCGAGACGCGGCCATCCACGTATGCCAGGGTACGGTCATCCACGGCGAAGAGCCCGGCTTTGCCGCCCGCTTCGATGGCCATGTTCGCCATGGTGAACCGCCCGGCCATCGAGAGGTCATCTATCACCGGCCCGGCGAACTCGATGGCCTTGTAAAGCGCACCGCTGACACCGATGTGCCCGATGGTATACAGAATCAGGTCCTTGCCGCCGACCCAGGGCCGCAACCGACCGTGGTAGACGACGCGGATCGTCTCCGGCACACACAGCCACACGCACCCCGTGGCCATGGCGACGGCGATGTCGGTAGAGCCCATGCCGGTGGCGAAGGCTCCCAGCGCGCCGTAGGTGCAAGTGTGCGAGTCGGCACCGACGACGATGTCGCCCGGCGCCACCAGGCCCTGCTCCGGCAGCAACACGTGCTCAATGCCCATGCGGCCCACGTCAAAATGGTGGCGCAACCCCTGCGCCCGCGCAAACTGACGCATGGCGAGGCATTGTTCGGCGGATTTGATGTCCTTGTTGGGCGCAAAGTGATCCGCCACCATCACTACACGGTCACGGTCGAACACCCGCTCCACGCCCAGAGTCTCGAACTCGCGAATGGCGATGGGCGCGGTGATGTCGTTGGCCAACACTATGTCCACCGCCACCTCTACCAGGTCGCCGGGCCATACCTCGGCGCTAGAGGCAACGTTTTCCTCGCCCTGTACCAAATGGGCAGCGATGATCTTCTCGGTCAGGGTGTGTCCCATCAGGCTAACCATCCTCCCATCTTTGCTTCCTCCTTGTCTTTAATGGTCTCCCCGTTGAGTGTTGTTGAAGAAACCCTGCAATTTTCTCACCGCTGAGAGCGCAGAGGTAGCGCTGCTGAACCGTGGGAAACTTGTAGTCCACTGCTTGGCCGTGCATACGGCCCCACTCTCGGCCCCTCCCCGATTCCGGGGGAGGGGAGATAAGGCTCACTTCCCTATCAGAAAAATACCATAGGTAGCCCGTAGGTTGGGCAGGAACCTGACGATGTGCCCCTGTCTATCGTGGTGGTCGCTGTTAATCGCCACCTCCTTGAGGATGCTGAAGCCCACCTTTCTGGAGAACCTCCTGAAATCTTTGATGGTGATGACCCGGATGTTGGGAGTGTTGTACCATTCGTAGGGAAGTTCCTTGGTGATGGGGGCGTGGCCTTTTATTAGGAGCTGAAGGCGGATGCCCCAATGACTGAAATTGGGAAAGCTGACGATTCCTTTTTTCCCGATGCGCAGCATGGACTGAATCAGCTTCGCCGGTTCATAGACCTGCTGGAGGGTTTGACTTAAGATAACATAATCAAAGACATCATCATCATAAGCCAGGACTTCTTCGTTCATGTCCCCCTGGAGAACCGAAAGCCCCCTGGCAATACAGTGGGCCACTTTGGCCTCAACACACTCGATCCCGGCGCCGACTACCTGCTTGTGTTCCTTGAGGAAGTGCAGCAGATCCCCTTCACCGCAGCCGAGGTCGAGCACTTTAGAACCCGGTTCGATCCAGGAGGCTATTATCTGAAGATCGAAACGCATGTTGTTATTCTCGGATTTCACTGTAGACACGTTCCAAAAAGCCTTTCACCAGTGTGCTTAGCCGTTCATTGGGCAGCAAGAAAGCATCGTGGCCCCACTCAGCCTCGATCTCACAAAAGCTCACGTCTAGGCCGACCTTCTTCATGGCCTGGACCATAGCCTTGGACTGATAGGTGGGGTACAGCCAGTCGGAAGTGAAAGAGACGACCAGGAACTTGGCCCGGGCCTTGGAAAAGGCTTTGACCGTTGATCCCGAGCCGTGTTGGTTTTCCAGGTCAAAGTAGTCGGCGGCCTTGGTGATGTACAAGAATGAGTTGGCGTCGAAACGCTCCACAAACTTCGTGCCCTGGTAACGAAGATAGCTTTCCACCTGGAAGTCGGCATCGAAATTGAACGAAAAGTCGCTCTTATCCTGCAGTCGGCGACCGAACTTCAGGCGCATGGACTCGTCGGACAGGTATGTGATGTGGCCGATCATACGGGCCACAGCCAATCCCAGATTCGGCTTAGGCCCAGAGTAATAGTCCCCGTTGTTCCAGTTGGGATCGGCTATGATCGCCTGTCTAGCCACCTCGTTAAAGGCAATGGCCAGGGCGGAGTGTCTCGTGGTGGTCGCCAGCGGTATGGCCGAGACGACCATCTCCGGGTACCTGACGCACCATTCCAGAACCTGCATCCCTCCGATGGAGCCGCCGACGACGGAAAGAATCTTCTTGATGCCCAGGTGGTCCATCAGCGCCTTTTGGGCCACGACCATGTCCCCAATCGTCACCACGGGAAAGTCAAGCCCGTACTGCTTATTCGTCTTGGGGTTGATGGAAGAGGGCCCGGTGGAGCCCATGCAACTCCCCAGAATATTGGAACACACGACAAAGTACTTGTTCGTGTCGATCCCTTTCCCCGGGCCGACCATGATGTCCCACCATCCCGGTTTGGGGTCGTCCACACTGTAGTAACCCGCCACGTGAGAATCCCCGGAAAGGGCGTGCAAGATCAAGACGACGTTACTCTTGTCGGCGTCCAATGTGCCGTAAGTCTCATAGGCAATCGTGATCGGGCCAAGCTTAGACCCGCTCTCCAGAACCAACTCGTCAGGGGGCTCGGCAAAAGTGAAGAACTTCTTCTCCACCAGACCCACCGAAACCCCGTTTTTGTCGTGCTCGATGTACTCGCTCATTTCGACAAACTATCCAGCGCTCGGCCCAGATCCTCGCAGATGTCTTCCACCGCCTCGATACCGACCGAAAGCCTGATCATGTCAGGAGTGATGGAGAGCTTCTGCTTCGTGGGTTCATCGAAGGAGATATACTGGGAGGAGTAGGGATGAATAACCAGGCTCTTGCAATCACCCAGGTTGGCCAGGTGATAGATCAATCGGAGGTTATCAATGAACCGGAAACAGGCTTCCTGGTCATTGAGGCCAAAGGTCAGCATCCCGCCAAACCCTCTGCCCGCGAACTGTTTCAGAGCGACGTTGTGAGAGGGATGATCCTCAAGTCCCGGATAGTTTACCCAGGTTACTTCCGGCCTCCCTCTGAGATATCGGGCCACCTTCAGGGCATTATCTACGTGCCGCTCCATACGAAGGGCCAGGGTGTCCAGGCCGATGACCGTCAGGTAAGAATGCATCGGTGCCTGGGTGGTCCCAAAGCTGACATGATGTTCCCGCCAGACCTTGTCCAAGAAAGCCAGGGCCCCCTTCTGCTCTACAAAGGGTTGGAAGTCTGGAAAGCGTTCCTCGGGCCAGGGAAAATTCCCTCCGTCAATGATCACGCCGCCCACTACGTCACCGTGTCCACTCAAGTACTTGGTGGTGGAATGAAGCACCACGTCGGCTCCCAGCTCCAAAGGACGGCACAGATAGGGGGTCGCCAGGGTGTTATCCACCACTAGAGGGACACCACGCTGGTGCGCAATCTCCGCAACGCGGGCCAGGTCTGGGATGTCCATCTTGGGGTTGCCGATGGTCTCCAGGTAGACAAAGCGGGTCTTGGAGTTGATGGCTTTTTCTATCGCCTGGGAGTCGGTGGACTCGACCAGGCGCGCGGTGATACCGTACCTGGGAAAGATGTTGGTGAAGAGGAGATACGTGGACAGAAACAGCGAAGCCCCTGCTACAAGCTCGTCTCCGGCACGAAGGAGGGCCATACACGTGTTTGAAATGGCTGCCATCCCCGATGAGGTGACCACCGCTCCCTGGCCCCCTTCCAGGGCGGACAACTTTTCTTCCAGGACTCGATTAGTGGGGTTGGTCATCCGCATGTAGATGTAACCAGGCGCTTGGCCAGCAAAGGTCTGGCTGAGACCCTCTGCCGTAGGATGTAAGTGGGAAGCGGTCTGGAAGATAGGCGGCAGCGTCGCCCCCTGCCAGTCCTGGGGTGACTGGCCTGCGTGGATGACTTGCGTGTGGAACCGGTAGGACTTTCTTGGATTCATTGTCGTATCTCCCTTTGTGGTTCACGCTTGTAATTCTAAGGGAAGCCTGTCCTGGAGCTAGAGGGGGGCGTTTGTGCTGCCTCTCTCGCCCTCCCTCAGTCCCCCCGCTTCGCTGCGCTCGCAGGGGAGAGGCCGAGTCCCCCCCCCGTGGAACGGGGGGAGCTAGAGGGGGGCGCGACTCTCTCTCCCCCCCTCAGTCC
>JAGGZG010000060.1 GCA_021162125.1 Anaerolineae bacterium | reverse complement strand
GGCGCGATCCATGCATAGCCACTTTGTGAAATCTGCAAAAGTACTGCGTATGACTCTGTGCGATTCTGTGGCCGAAAAAGCACTCCACGACTGAACGTAGTACTACCGACCGCCGAGAACACTGAGAAAACCTATAAACCTCTGCGTGCCCTGCGGTGAAAAAGAGGCGGCAACACAAAAGAGGGAGACCACCCCAACTCTCGTGCTCCGAGAATTAAACCCCGTGGGAGGGTGTAAAGATGGGGGGCAAGGCTCGCTTGTGCGCGGAGCGGGCGATCATCTCCTGGACTTTCGCCAGGGTAGCAGGGTCACACGAGGAGACGTCGCCCCGCTCGATGGCCGCCAGTGCGGCGTCGAGTTCCGCGTAAGTGATCCCCATCTCGCTCTCGTCGGTTTGCCCGACCCACAGGCCGGCCGTTGGCGGCCGGGAGATAATCTCCTCGGGGATACCCAACTCGCAGGCCAGGTCCCACACGTGGGTTTTGAACAGCCCACCCAGAGGCAGCAGGTCGCAGCCCCCATCCCCCCATTTGGTGAAATACCCGACCATGATCTCGCTCTTGTTGCCTGTGCCAGCCACCAGGTAATTGCGCGTATTGGCGACGAAATACAGGGTGGCCATCCGCAGGCGCGGTTTGAGATTGGCCCGCGCCAGGTCCGAGCCCGGCGGCAGGGCGGCTATTAGCGCATCGTAGGCCGGGCCCAGGTCTACGGTGATCGTCTCGATGCCAAAAGTATCCGCCAGCAGACGGGCGTACTCACCGTCCACCGGTTGGCTGTGGCAGGGCATGAGCAGGCCCAGCAAATGTTCGCCCACGGCCCGCTGGGCGAGCACAGCCACCACCGACGAATCCACTCCACCGCTCAGCCCGACCACGACGCCCTGTGCCCCGGCCGCGCTCACCTGCTCCGCGATCCACGCTGCGATCTGATTTGCTAGCATTCTTGACTCCTCGTTGCTGGTTGACTGACAAAACTCCGGATCTGCCCGGGGGCAAGAAATGGGGGTTATTCGCGGATTCGTGGGGCCATCGCCGGAAGGCCTGGACTTCAGCAGGCTTTATCCTTTCAGCCCGATGCTTGAGCATCATGAATCTGCGTCCCCTGGGCACGCACTCTCACACCACCTTCGACACCACCTGGATGTCGTTCAGTGCCATGTGGTAGAGGAAAATGAGGTGCAAGAGATCACCGTCGTGGGGCATGATGCCCAGTTCGCGCGCCGTGGCCACCGGCATGTCGTAGGTCTCCACGCAGTTGGCGGGCACGATCACTCGCTGATCCAGTCCCCTGGCGTTGGCCCGCAGCCGTAGGTGCATGGCCAATTGATAGGTGCACAGGTCGGTACAATCGCCGACGACGAGAAACGTGTTGACCTCAGGGTGGCCGTCCAGCCAGGAATCCAGTTCCGTGCCCACGGATGAGCTGATGGAGTTCTTGGGGATCACGGTGTACCGTCCGGCGAAGGGCAGGCTTAACAGTTCGGGGATAGTCTCCGCTTCGCGGCTGCCGGCCTGACAGTGCGGCCCAAAGGCGCTGAACTCCACCGCGTCCGGCGAGTGTGCATCCTGGGTGAGGATGAAGTGGCGCACACCGAGGGCGTCGGCTCGCTTGAATAACTCCACGACACGCGGCACAATACCCGCTACGCGCGGACTGGCCAGTGTTCCCTCGTAGCAGAAGCCGACCACCATGTCCACGGCCATCACCGCTGCGCGGGTCGGCTCCGTGAGCTCTGCCGCCAGGTCGAGTGGGGCCAGGCTCGCTTCCCAGTCACAGAGCCAGCTCAGGAATGGCGTGCTTTGTTCGAGTAAGGTTTTCAGTTTCATGGTTTTCCTCCTCTTTCGTCGTTTAGCATACAACGTCACCGGTAATTGTACGCTCAGATACGTCAACTGTCAAGCGCGGTGGTGAGACATCCTCGATTTACACATCTTTTACAGACGCATAAAACCAGCTTAACATGCCCCGTCCATAATAAGCTCAGAAGGTGGGGGAGGAACCCACCACAAATCAAAGCCCGGTAAGGCAAGGAGGAAAGTACGATGGGGATGAAAAAGAAAGTGTTGATCGGGTTGGCCGTGATGTTGGTGGCTACCCTGGCCTTCGTGCCAGCGGTCAGTGCCGAGGGACCCCGCGATGGTACGCTCACCGCCCATGGCGATGGCGTGGCTGCCCTGGCCGGTAGGGGCTCGGTGGAGATCAGCGGTCGGGGCATCCTGTGGTTCAGGGACGTGGCCGGCGACGCCAGGTGGACGGTGAGTGGCTACGGCGAGAAGCGGGAGTTCTCCAACGGGTGGATCGAGTACCTGGGCTTCCACGGAAACTTCGAGGCCACCGGCAGCCGCATCATCGTCGTCCTCAGCGGTAACGACATTGACCTGTGGGCGCAGGGACGGGGCCGGTTCTTCCTGTGGGGCGAGGGTGAATACCAGCTCGGGCCGCGTCACGGGAATTGGAGCACCGAGGGTGAGGTGCTGACCCTGGCTCCAGTGGAGTAGCCCGCGTTTCGGGGAGATCCGCTGAATTCCCCGGTCACCTTAATCGAGAGAGCTGGCCTATCGTGGCCGGCTCTTTCGTTTTGTCAGCTCAGACCTCCAAGTCCCATGCCTCGGAGGCTACTGGAGATTACCCATAGCGCGGCCTCCAGCCGCAACCAATCCAGGGGACGCAGATAAACGCGGATGAACGCTGGTCTTTACATTCAGTACTTTTGCAGATTTCACAAAGTGGCTATGCACGGATCGCGCCCCCCTCTAGCTCCCCCCGTTCCACGG
>JAGGZG010000267.1 GCA_021162125.1 Anaerolineae bacterium | reverse complement strand
TATTTGCCCTCGAAACTCCAGTTTTAGCCGGAATTTATCCGGCGCCGTTCTGTAGCCCGGCGATTTCATCGCCGGGCGGGGGCACAAAAGTGTCAACCTATTTCAGCCCATAATTGAACCATCCCATTTCCTTTTACCCTTTTAGCCCTGTAGTGGAGATTCCCTCGGTAAACGTCTTCTGGGTAAAGAAGTAGAGGATCAGTGTAGGTAAGACGGCCAGTAGAGAGGCGGCCATCATCTGCTGCGTCTGCACACCCTCGTCCACCACGAAGGATTTAAGACCGACCTGCACGGGCATCAGCCGCGTCTTGTTGATGACGATCATCGGCCACAGCAGCGCATTCCAGGATCCCAGGAAGGTGAGTAGGGCCGTGGTCACCAGGGCGGCCCGCGAAAGGGGGAGGACGATCTGCCACAGGAAGCGAAAGTGTCCGCAGCCGTCAATGAGCGCCGCGTCGTACAGCTCGTCGGGTATCTGGGCGAAGAACTGGCGCAGCAGAAAGGTGTTGAAAGCGCTGGCAAAAAACGGCAGGGTCAGTGCCCAATAAGTATCGCGCCAGCCCAGGTCGTTGACCATGAGAAAGTTAGGGATCAGGGTCACCTGGCCGGGGATCATCATGGTGGCCTGGAAGAGGAGGAAAAAGGTGTCCCGGCCGGGGAAGTGAAGCCTGGAGAAGGCGTAGGCCGCCAATATGGACGTGAACAAGACGCCGCCGACGGTCATGAACGAGGTGAGCAGGCTGTTGGCAAAGTAGCCAGGCCACCAGCGACCTTCGCGCTCATTATACTGGGGCAGGAAAGGCACGTCGTCCAGCACCACCTTGAAATTGTACAGCAGGGTAGGGATGGTCTGCCGGCCGCGGAAGAATGTGTTCTCGTCCACCCGCACCGTGGTGTGGCCGAATTCCGACTCCACGTCAATCTCGTTTCCACGGATGTCTAAGATGCGAAATTCGCGGCCGAGGGGGCGTGGGTTGTCGGAGGGGACGTAGGCCATGCTGGTGAGCACCTGGACGCCATCGGGGCCAGGCTTCCCTCGTATGTAGACGAAATCGCCTACCTTGAAATCGTCCAACGTCGTGGGGCTGGCGCTCCGCAGGAAGTAGGCCGGGGTAAAGGTGAAGGGCCACTCTTTGTTGCCCGCCGTTTCGCCGTAACTCTTGAACGAGGTGAGTACCATCCATGCGAAAGGATAGACGGCGGCCACTGCTCCCAGGATGAGGACGGCGTAGACGAGAACTTTTCCCAAGGTTAATTTGGAGCCCATTCCTCTCCTCTCCCCTCCCCTACGAGTAAAAGACCCACTTTTTGCTGTAATAATTCTGGAACAAAGTGATGGCCAATATGAGGGCGAAGAGTATAAAAGCGATGGCCGAAGCGTAACCGTTGCGCACGTTGGTGTAGAATGTATTGTAGATAAAGATCGCCGCCGTCATGTTCGTTTTTATCGGCCCGCCAACAACCCCTCCGCTTGCAGTGCTGGTCATGACGAAAATGTGTGCAAAAGCCTTGAAAGAACCGATGACCGCTACCAGTGTCAGGAAAAACGTCGTCGGCGAGAGGAGGGGCAACGTGATGTGCCGGAATAGATCCCAACCGTTGGCCCCGTCTATCCGCGCTGCCTCGTAGAGTTCGTTGGGAATGTTGCCCAGGCCGGCCAGAAAAATGGTAGTATCGTAGCCGATCCAGAACCAGATGACGAAGATGAGCACCGCCACCTGGGCCAGACTGGGGCCAGCAGCCCAGGACGGGATATCGGGGCCGAACAGCAGCACACCGATGCCCCTGGGCTCCTGCAACCAGCGCAGCGCCGGCAGACCCACTGCCTGCAATATCCGGTTGAACAGCCCGCCCCTGGGATTGAAGAGCTTGGCCCACACCGACGAGGAAGCTACCAGTGAGGTAACGTAAGGCAAAAAGTAAATCATGCGGAAGGTGGTCTTACCTTTGATCTTCTGGAAGAGCAGGTAAGCCAGAACCAGCGAGATGGCCAACTGGATAGGTACGGTGCCGATGACGTAGTACAGAGTGACCTTGAGAGAGTTCCACAGGTCGGGGTCGCCCGTCTTCCCCATAATCGGCACGCCCACTACCAACGGTGCCAGTCCGCCAAGGAGCAGCAAGCCCACCAAAGCGATACGCACTAACCTGTTCCGTTCGCTCCAGATGTCCTGTTGGCTCACCCACCAGGCGGCAAGGAGAAGCAGACAACCGACCAAAAAAGTGATGACACCGCTCGGTTCGCCCAACGCGTGCCGGTAATTGCCCAATCCCAGATATGCCTGTTTCTTGATGCGCCACTTATGCAGGCTGATGTACATGGCGTAGGCCACGGGGAAAAAGCTGAAGGTGAAGAGGAAAGTCATGGCCGGCAGGAGGTACAGATAGCCGAGGATAACCTCTCGCCGTTTCTGGGGCGTCAGTTGCCGGACGATGACCAGGCACCCCAGGGCGATGAGCACGGCCACCATCGCCGGCAGGCTGGCGTGTTTCAGGAACAGGAAGTAAAGAAAAGCGCCATAGCCGACCAGTCCCAGCACGCCCAGGGTGATGAGGAGCACCAGCTTTGACTTCGTTACCTGCGGGGATGTAGACCCTACCGTTTTCGTAGTCACAGACTCACCTCCGCCTTCAACGCCGCTCGCTCAATTTCAATCGGCTGGCATGCGGCCTGGCTCCTGGCCGGTTTCGCCTACGATCTCGATCTCCTCTGGATTGTGGACGATGATCTCCGGCCAGCCGCGATATTTCTTAATGAGGCCCGTGACGCGAATGATCTTGCCGCCATAGTAAACGTCGGGCATTTCTGGCCACTTGCTAAAATCGCTGGGAAAGATGACTACTTTGAAGTTGCTGTCGCTGTCCTCGTTAGGCATGAGCCAGGCTACCCGACCACTGTTGTAGACATACAGCACTGGCAGCTCAACCGTCACCTCACGATAGAAGAACTTACGCGCGTCCTGGTGGTCAATGTAACCGCACTCCGGCACGGTTAGCTGGCTGACGGGGAATGCTTCCTCGGTGGCCACGGCCCAATCCGCCTCGAACTGGGCTGCCAGTCGTTCAACCGAGTCGTCGTCCTCGAAGATCTCCCCCAGTTCGCGGTTGTTGTTCAACGAATTGGTGGAGATGTTCTCTGAGCCTACAAAGCCCCTCACCCCGTCCACCAGAAAGGTCTTGGCATGGACGAAGGGGTCATCCAGGTAGCGTACAGACACGCCAGCCTGACGCATGCGCTCGCGGGCTGGCTCGTCGTAGTCATCCTCGATGGGCCAATTGGGCGAGGAGATGTAGCGCACCGTTACGCCGCGTCGTGCCGCGTCAATCAAATGCTGCTCGATTTCGGGGTCCAGCATCGAAGACTGTTCCAGGTCAATGCTGCTCTGTGCGCTGTCAATCAGTTCCAGCAATTCCGCGCGGGCGTTGATGGGGCTCCACACCAGCAAGGGATTGTCCAGGGCCGGGTCCTGGCGATTCCAGTCGGCCTCGAAGACGCGCACGACTTCGGCGATGTGGTCCGGGTTTGTGTCTATGAGGCCGTACTCACGGTTGGCGGTGAAGGCCGAACTGGTCATGTTGCAAGTCATGACGAACATCAAGTCGCCGTCTACCAGGATCATCTTTTCGTGCAGGTATTTGATAGATCGGGGGTCCCATTTCATCTCGGCCCCCGCCTCGACCAGTTCGCTGAAAACGTCCACGTTAGACGACCCGCCGCCGTAAGGGTTCAGCTCCATCATGCCGCGCACCTCGATGCCCCGCGCCTCGGCAGACTTGAGAGCGTCAATGAAGTTGCGATTGGTGATGAGGTACATCACGAAGGTGATGGATTCGTCCGCGTCGTTGATGGCGTTGAGGATCACATCGCTGCCGTCTTCGGGCAGGACAAATAGCGATAGATAGTCGGGGGTGGGTGTGGGTATGGTCGTCGGTACCGGTGCAATGGTGGGTATTGGTGTGGGGCGGCAGGCGAGTGGCAACGTGAGCAGGGCAACGATCAGCGAAGCGACGACAAACCGTGAAAAACGATTGGGCGTTCTCCACCCTTTTGGGGGAATGTGCCGGTTGTTCATGTTGATAAGCTTTTCCCAGGCGGTATGCCAGAAATCACACAATCAAGCCCGCACAATCAAGAGGCGCTAAATTATAACACGCCTACCATGCTTTGTCAACGAATCTTCCCGACTCCCGGCCATGGGGCGGGATCGTACCGTATGTTGTGGTTTCTCTAGCGATAGCTACAAGGTATGGTATGATCAGACGTGCTTCTGGGATGCAAATAGCCATCTGTGGCTGGGCTTCGGGTCGTCACTTGTGGAGGAATGCTAAGACCGGCTCGCTGCTGCTTGCCAGAGCCGGTCTTGAGAGAGGGTCTTCTTTGTGGAGCCACGGGATGCTCCTTGCTTTGAGAGGGTTTGTAGGTCTGCCAGCCTACCGTCGGATCAATTGTGGGCAGAGCACCTCCTTTCGCACAAATGGGTTGCGGGAGTAGACCAGGTTCCAAAATCGGCGGTACGCATCACCTCCTCTTCTCTTGAGCGACCGGAGCCACCGGTCGGTGGGCCCCAGTGGGGCGGCCACAAGCTGGTAACGGGTGGAGTGGGAACTTTTGGTTTTGCTCATGTATCACCTCCCTTCTGCGGTAATGTTTGCGAATGGCTTGAGTTCGCTCTCGGTGTAGCACAAAAAAGGTCCCCTGTCCTGACGGAACTCTGGAGACCTTCTGGAAAAAGCTGGCAGAGGGGGTACTTTGTGCTATGGCAATCTGACAAAACGCAGCATTTCCCGTTGAGCGAGGGCGGCGATGACTTCTATGCCCCAGTGACCAAAGTGCTTTTCCAGTGCGGCGAGTGAGGTGCGCCCGTCGCAGGCATCCAGCACCTGGAGTATTGCCGGCTGGATGGGCACGATGCGATTGCCGCGCAGAAGCACGGGGCCGAAGGGTTCCATGCGCAGCTCGGTGTAAGCGGGCACCGGGCACCAGTCAGGGGAAAGGTGAATCGGCGGAGGTGGTTCGCAGGAGGTCAGCGGGCCGCGCATGAGCGGGTCGCCTGGCGTGCCACGGAGCTCAGAGAGGGCGTGGCAGCCGCCGTGACAGCGGCCAAAAGCGGTACAACGGTGACATGCGGTGGGGATCAGCGCGCGCCATGACTGCATCGCCGGACTCTGCCATGCCTCCGCCAGTGAGCCGGTCAGCAGGTTGCCGCACACGGTTGGAGAATGTGTGCAGGGGTGCAGGTCGCCCCATGGCCCGACGGCGCAGTAGGCCACGCCTGCCAGGCATCCCGACGAGGAAGACGGTGTGAAGCATTGGGGGATGCAGTTGCCGAATTTGACGCGGTAGCCGCCCGCCCGCAGGCGCTCGATCTCGGCCACGGCGGCACGCAGTTCGTCGGGTGTGGGCTCCAGCGGCGAAGGCTCGTCGCAGAGCATACGGGCGAAGGACACCCGTATCCCCAACTCCGCCGCCAACCGCGCAATTTCCTCCAGTTCGTGGAGATTGTGGCGGTGGATCACTGTGCTCAGGCACACCGCCAGTCCGGCGCGGACGGCGTAGCGCAGATTGGTCATCGTTTCCGCGAACGAGCCGGGTACGCTGGTGAAAGCCTCGTGTGCGGTGGGTGTTACCCCATGCAGGGAGATGAGAGCCACGTGGAATTGGGGGATAGCGCGCAGCCGCTGCACCAGCCGGGCGGGGCGCTCCCACAGCGCATTGGTGAAGAGCGAGAAGGGCTGGTCGAACTCTTCCATGAGGGCGAGGATGGCGTCGAACTCGGGGTGCAGCGTGGGTTCGCCGCCGCTGAGCTTGACCAGGTGCGCGGCCGGGCACACCTGCTCCAGGATGCGTCGCCATTCGCTGGCCGGAAGTGGCGGCCTGCTGCGTTCGTCCCGGAAGGGATTGAAACAGCCGGGGCAGCGATTGGTGCAGGCGGGGGTCAGTTCCAGGGTGATGAGCGCCGGTCGGGAGAGCCAGTGAATCACAGGAAACGCTCCAGCAGCAATTCGTCAATGTAGCGACCATCCAGGTTGAATTGTCGGTAGCGGCGACCAGTAACCTTGAAGCCACGTCCGATGAAGAGGTTCAGCGCGCGTTCGTTGATGGCAAAGGCGGTCGCCGTCAGCTTTTCCAGGCGGGCCTCCCGCGCGGCGCGTATTGCCCGGCGTAGCAGATGGGTGCCGATGCCGATCTCACGGTATGGCTCGACGACACCGATACCCACTTCGGCGACGTGGCGGGCAAAGGGACTCACCGTCTCGGCGAAGACGCGGCACCAGCCGACGATGCGCTTCTCGCACTCGGCCACGAGCAGCAGCTTCCACCCGCTGCGCGGGGCCATCCCCAGAGCTTCCTGCCAGGCCGGTCCCGGCACAAAGCGATCGGTCATCATGTACCGTCGCTCGCGGCACACCGCGTCCACGGCGGCGATGACCTGGGGTGCCTCGGCCGGGGCCGCCGGGCGTACCACGAGGGGACGGTCATCGCTGGTGGAGAGAATTTCCATCGAGAAATAGCGGGTCAATTGCAGGCCGCGCAGTCCTGCTCGTCCTCGATTTCCTCGGCCGAGGGTAGGTTGTCGTCCGGCAGTTGAACGAGCTCGACGGCTGGCCGAGCTTGGACTATTGTGGGTTGGAAAAGGGAGAGAGTTGAAAACACATCCTGTGCTGCGATCTCTTTGCTCCGCTCCGTGGGATTCACAGACATTTTTCGTGCTCCCTTTCTGGCGTTTGTAACGCATTATACTGTTCTTGCAACCGATATTGCCGTCTCTATTGTAACAGAGAATAAACTGTCTGTCAATAGGATACAGTACTTTTGCAGATTTCACAAAGTGGCTATGCATGGATCGCGCC
>JAGGZG010000366.1 GCA_021162125.1 Anaerolineae bacterium | reverse complement strand
GGGAGGTGCTGGATCAGATCATGGCGGTGGTGGACGAGGGTGGGTTGCGGGGCAAGATCAGCCTCTTTTCACTGGACAGCCAGGACGAGCTGGCCGCTGCCTATCGCTTCCTGGCCGAGAGGCGATCGGTGTTTGCGCTGACTACTTACTACGAGCCTCTCGGTCTGGCCCCGTTGGAGGCCATGGCTGCCGGATTGCCGGCCGTAGTCACCAAGAACGGTGGCCCGGCGGAGAGCCTGCGGGAGGGGGACGAGGAATATGGTGTGCTGGTTGACCCCTTCGACCCGGCCGACATCGCCCGCGGTCTGCTGCTGGTGCTGGACGATGAGGCGACCTGGCAACGCTACGCCGAGGCTGGTCGTCGCCGCGTGCACGACCGCTATACCTGGAAAAGCACGGCTCGCAAATTCGAGCAGATTTTGCTAGGACTAACGAGCGATCCACCTCATCCGCCGCGTCCGGACGGTTTGCCCATCCATCCCTATTTCTTGCAGCCAACCCCTGAGAATGACATCCCACTGGAGAAACTGGCTGAATTGTACTTTAAAGGAGCGGGCACTTTATGAGGTGGCAGATTCCCGAGGGAGACATTGACGTTCTGTCGGTGGGTGAGGCGCTGGTTGATTTCATCTCCATCGAAGCGGTGGGCAAAGTGGAACAGGCCAATGGGTTTCGCCGTTACCTGGGTGGTTCGGTGACTAACCTGGCGGCCAACGTGGTCCGGCTGGGCGGCCGGGCAGCGGTGGCGGCCCGGGTCGGCGACGACCCTTTCGGGCGGTTCGTGCGCCAGGAGATGGAGCAGCAGGGAGTCATCACCGACTATCTGAAGACGGATGCCGTGGCGCGTACCACTTTGGCTTTTATCACTTGCAGTGCGGCCACCGCCGACTTTGTCATCTATCGGGGTAGCGACGCCCGGCTATTGCCAGAAGACGTGCCCCAGGCAGCCATAGAACTGGCCAGAGTGGTGCACACTTCGACCTTCGCCCTGTCCCAGGAGTCCAGCCGGACAGCCGTTCTGGACACGCTGCGCCGGGCGCGGGATCGAGGCTGTCTGATTTCTCTCGACCCCAATTACCACCCCAGTCTGTGGGATGCCAGTCGGCCGCCGGCCGAGGTATTGGCCGAGGCTTGCCAATACGTGGATGTCGTCAAGCCGTCCCGGGACGACTGCCAGCGGCTGTTTGGAACGGATTTTTCACTCTCTGACTGCGCTCAACGTTTTCACGATTGGGGCGTGAGGAAGGTTGTCCTGACCCAGGGGCCACAGGGCATCTCCATTTACGATGGGGGGCAATTGCTCCGCGTGAAATCGCGGGACGTGCCGGTCGCCGATGCCACCGGTGCCGGCGATGCGTTCTGGGCCGGATTCCTGGTGGCCATCCTGGACGGTCGTGCGCTGTACGAGGCGGTTCTCTTTGGCCGTGAGGTGGCCGAGCTGAAGGTGGGAACAGTGGGGCCCATCGCGGGGATTATTGACAAGGGGACCATTTACCAGAAGATTACCGCGGCAAGAGGTGAGGCGTCAACGTGATGCCCATGAATGCGCGTTCAATGTTTCGTTTCAATGCTGCGCGTGAGGGAGGAGGTGATGGTAAGAGCAAACACCTGTTGGCGGACTCGAAGCGAGTCCGTCCTTGTCCGTGATTGGACGTGACGATTTACCCAAAGTTTAGTTTTCAAGTTTTCAAGGAGGAAAAGAAAGTGAAAGGCTTACGTTTCATCAGTCTGTTGGCCATAGCAGCCATTTTGTTGGCTGCCTGCCAGCCGACTCCTGCGCCCACCCAACCGCCAGTGGCGACTAAAGCACCTACGCCTGAGCCCAAAGCCGAGAAGGTGAAGATCACGGTCTGGTTCCACTCTGGCAAGGGGGAGGAGCGGGAAGTGCTCGATGCCCAGGTGAAAGACTTCAACGCCATGCAGGATGAGGTCGAGGTTGAGGCAGTGCGGTTGCCTGAGGGTTCGTACAACGAACAGGTGAGCGCGGCTGCCCTGGCCGGTGATCTGCCCGACCTGCTGGACTTTGATGGTCCCTTCCTGTACAATTACGCCTGGGGTGGCTACCTGACGCCGCTTGATTCCTACGTGTCGGATGAGCTGAAGGCGGACTTCCTGCCGTCCATCATCGCGCAGGGGACCTACGGTGGCAAGCTGTACTCGCTGGGCACCTTTGATTCAGGTCTGGCCATCTGGGGCAACAAGGCGTACTTAGAGAAGGCCGGAGTGCGCATTCCGACGAGCGTGGAGGATGCGTGGACCTTCGATGAGTTCAACGATGCGTTAGAGAAGCTGCAGGCTCTGGACGAGGTGGAATACGCCATTGACTTCAAGATGAACTACGGTCAGGGCGAATGGTACACCTACGGTTTCTCGCCCATCGTGCAGGGTTTCGGTGGTGATCTGATAGATCGCACCGATTACATGTCCGCCGACGGCGTGCTCAATGGTCCCGATGCGGTGAAAGCGATGACCTGGTTCCAGGGTCTGTTCCAGAAGGGTTACTCCAACGTGAAGCCGGCAGGGGACGATGACTTCTACGGGCGGAAGATAACCGCCTTGTCCTACGTCGGTCACTGGATGTGGACGCCGCACAAAGAGGGGCTGGGCGACGATCTGGTGTTGATCCCCATGCCCAAGTGGCCGAAGAGGCCGGCCACAGGGATGGGTTCCTGGTGCTGGGGCATCACTTCGCAGTCGAAGCATCCGGAGGCGGCCTGGAAGTTCCTGGAGTACCTGATTGACCCGGATCAGATTCTGCGCATGACCAACGCCAACGGTGCTGTGCCAGCGCGTAAGTCGGCCTTGGCCAAGTCGGATCTGTACGGTGAGGGTGGCCCGCTGAACATCTTCGTCCAGCAGTTGGATGGGGGTGTGGCCATACCGCGCCCGATCACTCCGGCTTATCCGACCATCACTGAGTCTTTCGCCGAGGCGGTGCAGAACATCGTCACCGGCGCCGACGTCAAGACCGAGTTGGACAAGGCCGTGCAGAAGATTGATCAGGACATCGAGGATAATCAGGGGTATCCGATCAAGTAACTACTGTTCGTGACGAGAAAAGGTCGGGGGACACGGCCATGTCCCCCGGCCGCTTAACCAGGAGGACGTCGAATGGCAAGACAGGCTTCCACTGCACAAGCAGTACCGGCCAAGAAGGGGCTCACTGGTTGGCGACGGAAAGAGGCGATTGTGGCCTGGGTTTTCTCCACCCCAGCGTTGCTCCTGCTGATAGTCTTTTTGCTGGTCCCGTTCATAATGGCCTTCGGTCTCGCCTTCACGGATCAGCGGCTCATCCCCAACCCGAACCTGCCTACCCGGTTCATCGGCCTCCGCAACTTCGCGCGTCTGCTCAAGGATGAGACCTTCCATCGGGCACTGCTCAACAATTTCCTGTTCGCCGCCGTCGTGGTCCCACTGCAAACGTCCTTCGCCCTCTTGCTGGCCATTTTGGTCAACCAGAAACTCCGTTTCGTCAACGCCTTCCGCACCGTCTACTTTAGTCCGGTGGTGACCACCATGGTCGTAGTGGCTATTATCTGGACTTTTTTGTACAATCCTGGGGGGTTGATCAACGCTTGCATCCGGGCGATCTCATTTGGTCACCTGGGGCCTTACGACTGGTTGACCAACACGAAACTTGCTTTCCCCGCCATCATGTTATTGTCCATCTGGCAGGGGGTGGGCTTCCAGATGGTGATCTACCTGGCCGGTCTGCAAGACATCCCGGGCGAGCTATACGAGGCAGCTCAGGTGGATGGGGCCAACCGCTGGCAGCAGTTCTGGAACGTCACCCTGCCTCAACTGCGCAACACTACCATCTTCGTGGTGATTGCCACCACCATTCTGGCCTTCAAGCTGTTCGATCAGGTGTGGGTCATGACCAAGGGCGGTCCGCAAGAGGCCACGATGACGACCATGATCCTGGTGTACAAAGAGGGGTTCAAGCAACTGCGGGTCGGTTACGCTTCGGCCATTTCGGTCGTGTTCTTCCTGATCGTGCTGGGCGTCTCGCTGCTGCAACGGGTATTCCTGCGGGAAGAGAGGGCGGTGAGCTGAGATGAGTGCTACTCCGGTGACTGGTGCAAAACCCTATGGCCTGGGCTACCGGGTTCGAAAAGGGACTCGACTGGGGATCACCTATCTGGTGATGATTCTGCTAGCGTTTTTCTTTCTCTTCCCCATCATCTTCATGCTCGTCTCCTCGATCAAGGTCAACGAGACGCAAATCATACGCGACATGAGCAGCCTGGCCGCCTTCGTACCCTACGGTGAGCTGGGGCTTCAGAACTATCGAGACGTTTTCGCCCAGATGCCCTTCGGCCGGTTCATGTTCAACTCGGTGTTCGTTGTGGGGAGCACGGTTTTTGGGGGGCTGATGGTCAACAGCATGATCGCCTATGCCCTGGCCCGGCTGCGTTTTGGGGGACGTCAATTCATCCTGACGCTGATCATCGCTTTGATTATCATCCCCTTCGAGGCGGTGGCTATCCCCCTCCTGTTGATGGTCAACCGGTTTGGCTGGCTCGACAGCTATCACGTCCAGATCATCCCCTTCATCGCCGACCCCTTTTCCATATTCCTATTCTACCAGTTCTTCATCGGTCTGCCCAAGGACCTGGACGAGGCGGCGGTAGTGGACGGGGCCGGCCCGCTCCGCGTTTACTGGAACATCATCCTGCCACTGTCGCGGCCTGTTTTCGCCACGGTGGCTATTCTGCAGTTCCTCAGCAATTGGGGCAAATTCCTGTGGCCCCTGATGGTGACCCGGGGTTTTGAATACCGCCCACTACCCGTGGCCATCCAGCAATTCTTCAGTCAGGATCCGAAGGTGTGGGGCGATATCTTTGCCTTCTCCGCGATGATCACCATCCCGGTGCTCGTCGTCTTCCTGCTGTTCCAGAAGTGGTTCGTGCAAAGTGTGGCCACCAGTGGGATCAAGGGGTAGGGGGGACAGACAGGGGATGCTTCTCCACAGGCATCGGCTTTAGAGGGCTGTCTGTATCAGGGAATGTTTAGAGCACCGTCTGAGGGCTGTTCATCTCCAAAAAGCCGTTGCCGGTTTCCCGCACGCCCGCCCGATGGTGAACCATCGGCCTACGAGATGGAAGGCCCTACCGGGCCTGAATTGGCCCCCACAGGGGGCTTCCACCTCGTAGCCGGAGCGTTCACGCTCCGGCGGTGAGTATGGCACGATGGGGCGCAGCACAAGAACGGAAGCGACTCCTGAACATTCCCAGTGTATCTCAGGGTATCCGCGCCTCGATTATAACCATACGATGGTCGGAGGCCAGCGAGAGGAGTACCTGGGCGTCCATTGGCTCCAGCCCGCGTACCCAGACGAAGTCAATGTGCTCCGTGGGATTGATGGCCGGCGAGCTGTACGCCGGCTCCCGGCCTAGCACGGCAAAGGGATCGATCAGGCCGGCTGCCGTCAGCCGTTGATACGTCGGCGAGCCGGGTGTGGAGTTGAAGTCGCCGCCCAGCACCAGTGGCGTCCCGCTCGCCAGGTCTAGTTTGCCGAGTGCATCCTCTATCTGCCGCGCCCGCTCGTCCGCCGAAAGTCCCAGCCACAGCCCGTAGGCGTTGAGCATGCTGGTGGCTGTGCGTACCTGGGCCCAGGCCATCCCGGTCTGTTCCTCGTGGCTGGTCAGCAGCCAGCCGCCGCTATCCTCCACCGGAATGCGCGATAGCAACGCCACGCCGGTCAGGTACTCCACCGTCGGCTGGTACACCACCTGCATCCCCAACCTGCGCGCCAGCCACAGAGCATCGTCCACGCCGTAGCTGGTGATACGGCCGGTGTCCACCTCTTGCAAGGCGACGATGTCCGCTCCGCTTTCTTCGATAGTCCGCGCCATCTCCTCCAGATTGAAATGCCAGAAGGTGCCGTATCCGTAGTGTATGTTATACGTGCCCACGCGGATAACGTCATAAGGCACGCGCAGGTGCTTGGCGGGCGGCCGGGCGAACACTGCGGCCAGGACGACCAGCCCGATCAGTCCGCCGATCTGCACCATTTGCCAGACCTTGCCCCAGGGCAGGAGCGGAGTCGGGCGGGGCAGGGGAGGTGCAGGGGGGAGCATGGGCTCTTTAGCTCGAAGCAGCGTGGGCAAAGTCGCCAGCAGGGCGGCGGCGAGCACGATGGGCAGTCCCATGCCCCGGAAGAAGGCCAGCGTATAGGCGTAGGTGAAGGCGAAAGCGTAGATGAAGTTGATCACCAAAAAGAACAGCAACCCCGTGGTCAACCACACGTGGATGCGCTCCGGCTGGTCCAGTGGACGATCCTCGACGACGTGGCGCAGGCTGAGGAGCACGGCCAGCTGGGTTAGCAATAGTCCCCCGGCGGCAACCCATCCCGTCAGCAGGTAACCCACCACCAGGCCGGCGAGAGCCAGGGCCAACAACGATCCACCCCACACTTTGCCACTGATGCCCAGCCGGGCGCGCAGCTGCTCGATCCCGTTGCGCACCAGCGGCAGGAGTGGCAGAATCGTGACCAGCAGCAGAGCCGGGGTAAGGATGCTGTAATTGCTCTTGCTCCAGCGGGCGAGAGCGTTGGGGAAGCCGAGCAGGGAGGTCTGCAGGAACAGGAATGACCCCAGGGCCAGGCCGCCGGCCCAGCTCAGTCGCACGCGCGGCGTCTCAGTCTGAGCATCCTTGAGGAGGGAAGCCAGGGCACAGGCTTTGGCCGAGACCACGGTCAACGCCAGCCAGAGCACGGCCAGCAGCGGCCACCAGGAACTGCGCAGCGTGACGTCGAAGGTCTGGCCTGCCGCGCGGAGGAGTTGATCGGCGGCCAGCGCGGCGAGTGTGGCCGGGACGAACGAGGCCGGGCTTTCGCGTAGCAAACACGCTATGTAAAGTCCGCCCTCGGCCACGATCACCAGACTGCTCCACAAGCGGATGGTCGGATTGTCGAGGGTCATTGGGATGCGGGCCAGGGCGGCAATACAGGCCGTGCCCAGCAGCGTCCAGCGCAGGCACTGGCGCTCGCGGGGGGCGAGCAGGGGGGCGAGAAGGGCGAGCAGCAAAACCCCGCCTGTGACCGCCGTGCCGATCCCGAAGAGCCCCTCGAATACTGCCTCGTAGATGATTCCGAACAGCACGGAAAACAACACCCGGACGGCCTGGAGCGTGAAGAGCACGACAACGATGGCCTCCAGGGTGCGCAATGGCCGATGGTCTTTCATCGAAGTTCCTCCCGTCTTGGGCATGGTTCACATTGGGCGAAAATACCTCGACAATTCCGAGGATGGTTCAATTACAGGCCGAAATAGGCTTACACTTTTGTTTTGGGCAATAATTTTTTGCGTTCAATACACATTGAACACCAGGCTGAAAGGGTTGCCCGGGGCTAGACCCCCAGGCTGAGCAGCCGAAGGGCGCTGAAGTGCCCTAAACGTGGCCGCTCGAGTTGACCGATAGCCCGCTTCAGCGGGGTTGGGCCGCTCAGCCCTGAGCTTTAGCTCGGGGCTGACGGGCTGTCGGAAAGTGTCAACCTATTGTGAACCATCCCCAATTCCGTCTCTTAGCCTGGACGTTTACGTCCAGGCCTTCCGGCGATAGCCCCACGAATCCGCGAAGAACCCGGGAAATGTGTCGCCACGTCGTTTATTCTACCACATTCGGATGAGTTTGGGTAGTGACGACATTTCGCCCTAAAACCAAACGACAGCCCAGGTCTTAATCGCGCAAGTTGGCTAGGCGCTATTTTAAGCATTTTCTAACTTTTGCTCTTTGCTTTCTATGGTATAATATAGTAGTTGTTCTGGAATACCCAGACCGCTGTTGTGACCTGCCGTGGAAAGGAGTGGTGCCCGGCACGAGTGCTTGCAACATGAGTGCCCGACGTGCGGGCAGAGGGGGTGAGTGACCTCCGCCCGACAGGGGGGTGCGAACACGTCCGAAATCTCTATGGCAGAGATGTGTGATCGCAAGGAGGGAGGAGTAATCATGTTCATACGTTTCATACATCGTCGCATGAGAGGCAAAGTGTGGGCTTGTACTACGGTGCTCGCACTGCTTGCCTCTTTTCTGTTGCCGGCATACGGGTTGGCAACTCCGGTGTCTGTCTCGGCGGCCTCGAGCACCATCGTGGTCAGCGAGGTGCTTTACGACGCTGCAGGTGCGGAACCGGACGAGGAGTGGATTGAGATATACAACCTCTCCGCCTCGCCCATTGATCTCAGTGACTATAAGGTCGGTGACGAGGAAACACAGGGTGGTGGTGAGGGCATGGCCCAGTTCCCCGCTGGGACCACCATTGACGCTGGTGGGGTTATCGTCATCGCCAATAAAGCTACGGCTTTCTCCGCGGTCTATGGCTTCAATCCCGACTTTGAGCTTGTGGATTCCGATCCTGACGTCCCGGACATGATACCATACACTGCCTGGGCGAGCAGGGATGTTCAACTGGCCAACTCCGGCGACGAGGTGCTCATCCTGGATGGCAGTGATAGCGTGGTGGATGCGGTGTCGTGGGGGAGCTCGACCTTTGCTTTTGATCCTCCAGCCCCCGATGTGGCCGCCGGCCATTCGCTGGAGCGGGTCCCCGCCAACGGGGACACGGACACGGCCGATGATTTCGTGGATCAGGACACGCCCGCACCAGGCCAGGTTCAAGTCAGCCAGGGGCCGCAGATCGTGATCAACGAGATCATGATTGACCCTGCGGCGGTGGACGATAGC
>JAGGZG010000037.1 GCA_021162125.1 Anaerolineae bacterium | reverse complement strand
GCTACCTGGACGCGGTCATCGCCCCCCACGAGACCCGCCCGCGAGTTATCGCCGCCCTGCGCATGTTGGAGAACAAGCGCGACAGCCTGCCGCCGAAGAAGCACGGGAATATCCCTCTATAAGGTAAGGTGACATAAGGTGACAGTCACCTTCGAGGTGACTGTCACCTGAAGCCGGAAGGAGAGCAGATGTTAGCAACGTTGAGCAAGATCAAGCGGCTAGAAGAATACCTCTCGCTGACGAGTGGTAAGCCTGAAACCAAAGTGTGGGACCTGGCTCTGGACAAGCTGTTGGCGCGCGAGATAGCCCGCCTGAAAGCTGACATGACCCGTCTGGAAGCTGAGTTGGCCGAGTTCGAACGTCGGTACGGCCAGACGTCAGCTGAATTCTACGCCCAGTTCGAGCGGGGCGAACTTGGAGATTCAGCGGATTTCATGGAATGGTCGGCGACTTACGAGATGGTGCAGAACCTGCGTGCGCGACTGGCGGTGTTGAGTGGTGAGAAAGCCGAAGAACAATGAACGTCCAGATCAGCGACCACTTTGATGCCATCGAATCCCGCCTGATCGCCAGCCCCGCTGTTGTCGAGTTTAACATACTCATCCAGGAGATTATGCCGGACGACGGCAAAATCCGCATCCGTGCAACTCTGGTAGATGGCGGCTTGTTGGAACTCTTCGAGTACGTGGTACAGGTGGGCGAGGGGCTGGAACTGCGTAAGTATCGCTTCCATTGGCAGAACGCTGGGGGCAAACTCTTGCGCCGATGGGACAACGCTCCGCACTATCCCGATCTACCTAACGCTCCTCATCACGTGCACCTGGCTGACGGCTCGGTTGAGCCTGTGTCCAGGCCGCCGGATGCGTTGAACATGATAGAAGTAGTGGAGACCAGGTTACTGTCCTAAGCCCTGCGCATGTTGGAGAACAAGCGCGACAGCCTGCCGCCGAAGAAACACGGGAATATCCCGTTGTAATTTTGAGGAAAGACGATGCCCGAAAAACCCAAACCCCTGCGTATCACCGATACCACCCTGCGCGACGCGCACCAGTCGCTGCTGGCCACGCGCCTGCGCACCGACGACATGCTACCCATCGCCCCCAAGATTGACCAGGTGGGCTTCCACTCCGTCGAGGTGTGGGGCGGAGCCACCTTCGACGCCTGTATGCGCTTCTTGAACGAAGACCCCTGGGAGCGCCTGCGTAAACTCAAGGCAGCCATGCCCAACACCCCTTTCCAGATGCTTTTGCGAGGGCAGAACGTCGTCGGTTACCGCCACTATCCCGACGACATCGTGGAGCGCTTCATCGTCAAGGCCCGCGAGAACGGGATCGACATCTTCCGCATCTTCGACGCCTTGAACGACGTGCGCAACATGCTGTGGGCCATGAAAGTGGTCAAACGGGAGGGTGGGCACGTCCAGGCCGCCATCTGTTACACCACCAGCCCCATCCACCACATGCGCATCTTCGTGCGCCTGGCAACGGAGTTGGAGGAGCTGGGCGCGGACTCCATCTGCATCAAAGACATGGCCGGCCTGGTCACCCCGGAGGTGGCTTTCGAGTTAGTGGCCCGAATCAAGTACGCCGTCAAGATTCCGGTGCAGTTCCATACCCACTTCACCAGTGGGATGGCCACCGCTGCCTGCATCAACGCAGCCGAGGCCGGGGCCGACGTGGTGGACGCTGCTATTTCCTCTATGGCAATGGGCACCTCTCAACCACCCGTCGAGACCCTGGTTGGCGTCTTTGAAGGGACCCGGCGTGATACTGGGCTGGACCTGGACCTGCTCATGGAGATCGCCGCCTACTTCGCCGACGTACGCCAGCGCTACGCCCATTTCGAGAGGCGGGACACCGGCGTGGACGTCAGCGTGCTGCGTTACCAGATTCCCGGCGGCATGATCTCTAACCTGGTGGCCCAGCTCCGTGAACAAAACGCGCTGGACCGTTACCAAGAAGTGATGGCCGAGGTGCCGCGCGTGCGAGCCGACCTGGGCTATCCGCCATTGGTGACGCCATCCAGCCAGCTCGTGGGCACCCAGGCCACGTTGAACGTCCTGCTTGGCGAGCGGTACAAGGTCATCCCCCAGGAAGTGAAAGCCTATCTCAAGGGATTGTACGGCCGGCCACCGGGACCGGTGAACGAAGACCTGCGGCGCAAAGCCATCGGCGATGAGAAACCAATCACCTGCCGCCCGGCTGACCTGCTCGAGCCGGGCTATGAGCAAGCCAAGAAAGAGATCGGTGATCTGGCAAAATCTGAGGAAGACGTGCTCTCCTACGCCTTGTTTCCTCAGGTGGCGCGTGCTTTCCTGGAACGGCGCGAGCGCGGAATCCGTCTGGAGGACGAGGCCGTAGCCGCCATTGCCGCAGTGCTGGCCCGCCAGGAGGGTTGGGTCGCTGAACAACCATATGCGCCAGCGCGGGCAGCGCTCTCGCCGTGGAAACTAGGCGCCAGGCCGCTGGGCCGGATGAGAGGGTGGATACGATGGTGACGAAAGCAATCCTGATTATTGACGGCATCCCCTATGAAGTGATGATCAGGGGCGAGTTAGTAACGGTGGACGGCAAACCCTTTGCCGTGCACGTGGCAGATGACGGCGTACACCTGACCCACAAAACGTATTCCGTGGAGGTTGACGGAGGCATCGTCACCGTGGACGGCATCACTCATCGCCTGGAATGGAAGCGCCCGCAGACCCCCGTGGCCGCTGCCCAGCAGTCCACTACCGCCACCTCCGCCGAGGGGGCAGTCACGGCCATCATGCCCGGCAAGATCGTAGACCTGCGCGTGCGGGAAGGTGACGCGGTGAACGAGGGAGACGTGCTCGTTGTTCTGGAAGCGATGAAGATGGAGAACGAGCTGAAAGCACCACAGAGCGGCACCGTGCGCGCTGTGCACGTCCAGGTCGGCGACGACGTGGAACAACATCAGGTGCTGGTGGAGATTGAATAATTTAGCCGCAATTTGGTTCAACGAAAACGAAGCTGTCTCCAATGCACACTTTTGGCCCTACAGGACGTGGTGCGTGTTACGTGTTGCGTTCCGTCACGCACCACGGCCCGTTGGCAGGTAAAGGAGCGCATAAACGGAGATCTGTCTTGGCGCTTATCAAATGCGTTGTGGAGGAGCTATCTTTGGACGCGGACAAACTACATCGTGAGAGCATCGTTTTCGATGGACACTGTGACACTTTGCTGAGCGTCCTGGACGGCCAGCGACGGCTGGGGGAACGGTCGGAGGAGGGACATCTGGACCTGCCACGCATGAAAGAGGGCGGGATAACGGCCCAGATTTTCGCCTGCTTCGTCCGCCGGCAGTTTGTGCCCGCCCAGGCCACCATCCAGACGCTGCACCTGGTGGACACCTTTTACGAGGAGATGGCCGCCAACGCAGGGATGCTCACCCTGGCCACCTCGGCCGCAGACATCGAGCGAGCCAAAGCGGAGGGAAAAATCGCCGGCGTGCTGGGTCTGGAGGGAGCCGAAGCCCTGGCCGGTGACCTGGGCGCGCTGCGCATGTTCTATCGCCTGGGCGTGCGCAACCTCGGTCTGACCTGGAACTTCCGCAACGAAGCCGCCGACGGTGTGGCCGAGGCCCGCACCGGAGGTGGCCTGACCGAGTTCGGGGTCAGGCTGGTGAAGGAGATGAACCGCCTGGGGATGATGATCGACATCGCTCACCTGGCCCCGGCCGGGGTGCGCGACGTGCTGGCCCTCAGCGATGCGCCGGTCATCGCCTCCCACGCCAACGCCCACGCCCTGTGCTCCTGCGCCTCGTGTCCCCACCGCCGTAACCTCACCGACGAGCAACTGGAGGGCATCGCCGCCAACGGTGGGGTGATCGGCGTGACCTTCGTACCTGCTTTCGTGACCGACGACCCCAACCAGGCCACGTTGGAGCGCACGCTGGACCACGTTGATCACATCGTCCGCGTGGCCGGGATCGATCACGTGGGACTGGGATCTGACTTCGACGGCTTTTTCGGGAAGGAGGCGAACGTCGGCCTGGAGGACGTGACCAGGATGCCAGGCATCACGGCGGGACTGCTGGATCGGGGCTATAAACCCGAAGAGATCAAGAAAATCCTGGGAGGAAACTTCCTGCGCGTATTTCGTCAGGTGGCGGGATAGCCTGAGAGCTTGTCTGCGGTGATCCCCGCGCCGTTCTACGGCATCGAGTTCCGCGATAGTCTGCCCAGGGCCCCGGTGAGCAAAGTGCTGCGGCGCGAGCTGATAGCCGGGGACCGCGAAGCACAGAAGCTTTGGAAGGAGGACAAAAGAGAAAAGAGATGGAATGGAGAGAGCAACTTAAAGGGAAACGAGGGTTGGCCTTGACATTGGTGTGGGCCTCGATTCTGCTGTTGATCCTGGTTACAGGGTTGAACGCCCAAGCCACTGATCCGGCGCAGGGGGTGGGTCCTGCCCAGACCTACACACTCTCCGGGCGCGTCTACGAGGGCAATGCGGGCCTGGAGCCCAGCACCCCCCTCCAGGGCGTCACCGTGAGCCTGTACTGCTCCAACAACTACGGGCAACAGGGCACCTTCCTGCGCAGCACCACCACCGACAGCTACGGCTGGTACGGCCTGAATATCTCTGACACCGTCGCGTGCGAGTATTACAACATTGTCGAGACCGACCCGGTGGGCTATTTCTCCAAGGGCGCGACGACCGTCGGCGGCAGCGTTATCAGTGCCAACTGGATAGAGTACACCTATCCGCTGGACGGCAAGACCCTCACCGGCAACAAGTTCTGGGACGAGACGAACCACGTCTACCTGCCCATCACGCTGCGCAACTACCAGTAGCAGTCAGAGGTACGACGCGCCTTGAAAGTGCGTCGCACCTCCCCACAAGAGCAAGACATGCTCGTTCGCATGGGGACGCGAGCATGTTTGCGTTTAACTCCGCAAGACTTCCGAAGTCTTACCCCACTTATGCGCACTAACGACTGTCACTTGGAGGTGACAGATGGGTTCAGATTTGTCTAACCTCTTCGAATTGCTCAAGCCCTGGCTCATTGGGGTTTTAGTTTCAGCCACAGCCGCAGTCTTAGTTTCAGCATTCTGGTTTGGGGTGTATTTCTTGCTAATTCGGATTGCCCTGCGGGGTGAGGTAGCTTGGAGCCGCTCCCAGCGTTTGATCGGATGGCTGATTGTGAGCGTCATTGCCGGAAGCGTGGTTTGGTCAATCTGGTTTGAAAGCCTGCTGCCCTACCTTCGGGCCGGGAGATACAAGGAGTTCCTGATAACGGCTGCGGGCATCCTGGGCATGCTCCTGGGGACAGGATTGGTGTTCTATGGCGGAGCCAAATCCCTCCGCAGTATCTTCACGCTTTATGGGGATGAGGAATTCTTGCAGATGCTCGCTGCTGCAAAGGCAAAACGCTCCCCCACGACCGTTCGTAGAGCCCGTTTGAAGAACCTTTTGACGGTCCTGGGGATGCTTTGGCGGGCCTGGGCGCCAGGGGCAGGCTGGTTGATGATCGGGTTGGGCTTGATGATAGGCCCGGCAGGCTATTTATCGGACTTTGACCTTGGGCTGGATGTGACCCGGCTGACGATTGGGCTTGGCCTGATGGCCTTGGGCGGTCTTCTTTGCCTAATCTTTGCCCAATAAAGAGAGAAGCAAATGCGAGCGAGAGCAATCCTTATCCCCGCCCTGATGCTGGAATCGTCGCTGATGGTGGATCCCGATTCAGGGCAGGCGCAGCGCCGTTGAAGGGGGCCTTTGCAGAGGTCTGAGGAGGATGGAGTGAAAAAACGGCGGTTGTATCTGACAGGCATGGCCATCGCCATCGCAGCGACCCTGATCGTGCTGTGGGAGTGCGACTCGGCGGTCCCCCACCGGGTGGCAGGCTCCCCACTGGACGAGTCCCCGGCAGCGAGCCGGAAAGCCGCCACCACCTTGACCTTTACCCCTACCGTCACGGTGACACTGCCCCTGGTGATGCGGAACGCTGGCGGCGTGGACAAGTGGGCGCTGTGGACCAGCGGCACCCAACTGCGCGGGGCTAACATCTACCAGCGCCGCGTCTACCCCGCTCTGGACGGAACCGACTTCATGGGCCCCGGGCCCGTCGGCCCGCCCTACACCCAGCAAGATTTTGACAACCTGGCGGCGATGGGGGCCAACTACGTCAACATTTCCCATCCTGGCCTGTTTACCGAAACCGTGCCCTACACCCTGGATACGGGCATCCAGGACAACCTGGATAATCTGCTCGAAATGATCGCCCAGGCCGACATGTTCGCCGTGATTACCTTCCGCACCGGGCCGGGCCGCAGTGAGTTCTGGACCTTCTGGGGGGAGGATAACGTATCCGATCCCCAAGAGGGCTGGTTTGCCCCAAGCTATTACAACAACCGTGTGTGGGGAGACCAGACCGCCCAGGACGCCTGGGTGGAGATGTGGCGCTACGCCGCCCAGCGTTACAAGAACAACCCTATCGTCGTCGGTTACGATCTCATGTGCGAACCGAATTCCAACGAGGTGGGCGCTTATCCTCTCGGCGACCCGCTGGACGTCTGGGACCCGGAGGAGTTCTACACCCAGTATGGGGGCACACTGTACGATTGGAACCAACTTTACCCGCGCATCACCACCGCCATCCGCGAAGTGGATCCCAACACGCCGATCCTCATCGGTGGGATGGCCTACAGCGCCATCGAATGGCTGCCCTACCTGCAACCCACCAACGACTCGCGCACGATTTACACCGTGCATCAATACGAGCCCTTCGTCTACACCCACCAGGAACCGCCAACCCTGACCAACACCTACCCCGGCACGTTCGATGCGGACGGGGACGGGAGCGACGACCAGGTCAACAAAGCGTGGCTGGACAGCCTGCTCTCGACGATTGATACCTTCACGGCCACCAACGGCGTGCCGGTGGCGGTCAACGAGTTCGGCCTCATGCGCTGGGAACCGGGCGCCGACGCCTTTATGGACGACCAGATGGACTTGCTTGAGCAGCGCGGGCTTAACCACGCCCTGTGGCTGTGGGAAGCTTCATGGCCTCCCATCCAGGAGGAGATAGACGCTTTCAACTTTCGCCACGGCCCCGACCCCAACAACCACACCGACGTCGCCTCTAGCGACCTGATAAACGTCATCAAGAAGTACTGGGCACGGAACACCGTGCGCCCGTCGAACATCTGGTGAAACCCCATACCCCTATTGCGCCTTCTCCCACCATCATGCCCTTGCCGAGCCCCACCCCCCCCCCGGCCGCCCGGCCCACCTCGCTTTCGGACGCGGCCACCGGGCCTTGGCGTCGTATACCACTCCTTCGACGCTGCTCAGGACAGGCCCGCTGACCGCGTC
>JAGGZG010000381.1 GCA_021162125.1 Anaerolineae bacterium | reverse complement strand
TTCCTCCGCTGTGGGGAGTTGGGGGTTTCGCTGTCGGAATCGGGTGAGGATGGTGCGTAGCCTTTCCAGTAAGGCGGGTGCTCGCTCTGCGCCGTACAGGAAGGTTAAATGATCGAGCAGGCGTTGCTCTATGTGCTCAGGTAAGGTGAAGTTCGATGGATGTGGATGTGTTGGCATTGGGGCACGTTTCATACTGAGTGGGCGGATCACGCAAACAGCCACTCACACGACTCCGTATCTTGTCCAATGGTTCTCGTGAGATGAGGCGATCTCATCTACGTCCTAACGTGACGACCTCGCCGCTGGCCGAGGATTCATAAGCCGCCAGAGCGATAGCCAGAGCCGCCCGGGCGTCCCCGCCAGTTATCATCGGTTCTCTATTCTCCAGGATGGCTCGGACGAACTCGTCCACCAAGCCATCCACATCCCGCCGCCACCAGTACTGCCTCTCGGCGCGGTCTGGCCCGTAGCACCAGTAGTCGTGGTAGGGACTGTCGATAAGGAAAGCACCGTTAGTGGTCAGAACCTCAAAGCGCACGTCCAGCCAGGTGGGGTAAGAATCGGGGTTGGCCCAGCCGGCGCTCAGTGTCCCTACCACACCGTTCTCGAATTCGACGGTCATCAGCCCCAGGTCATCAACCGGTAGGCCCTCGCAGAGTGCGGTGCCGACGTGAGCGTAAACTCGCCTCGCTGCGCTGCCTGCCAGCCAGCGCAGGGCGTCCACGGCGTGGATGCCGATGTCCAGGAAGCCGCCGCCTCCGGCCTGCTCCGGGTCCACCAGCCAACCATAGTCAGCCGGGCCGGGGATCTTCGTCGGTAGCTTGCCATACTTGATGGCGAAAATGGAGATCAACTCCCCGGCCTCGCCGCTATCCAGCGCGGCCTTTACTTTCATCAGCGGGAGCTGATAGCGGGGATTGAAAGGCACCATCAGTTTGACGCCGGCCTCCCGTGCCAGGCGGATGATCTCATCGGCTTCTTCCAGAGTCAGGGCGATGGGCTTATCACATAGAATGTGTTTGCCCCGGGCAGCGGCCTCCCGCACCACGTCCAGGTGGCGAGTGGGCTCCGTTCCCACGTAAACCCCTGTCAGTTCGTCTTCCTCCAGAAGTTCGACGAAATCGTCGTAGTAGGGAATGCCGTATTGTGCCGCTGCATTCCGAGCCAGGAAGGCATTCGATCCCAGCCCGGCGATGCCGATGAAGTCCACAGCGGAATGGGCAGCGATGGCGGCGGCGTATTTTGGGGCGTGCGGGTGAGCGTAGCTGATGATTCCCAGGCTCAGTTTCTCAGTCATCCTCTCCTCCCTTTTTCAGTGGCAATGGCACAGGCCGTCCCTCCTCGGCAGAGCGCTGCGCGGCCAGGGCCATCTCCAGCGCGGCGCGGGCATCCTGCGGGCTGACGAAGGGCTCCTGGTCCTCAAGGATGCAGCGCACGAAGTACCGTATTTCCTCCTCGAAGGCGTACTCGGTGGTGGACATGAAGCGGAAGTAGCGCGGCAGTTCATGTCCTTTCTCGGTGGTGTAAGTCAACATTGGGTTGGTGTCCTTGTCGGCGTACTGGATTTTCCCCTTCGTGCCCACGACATCGAGCTGGGCGTAGAGTGTTCCCCCGAAGCCCTGTGGATAGGCCCAGCTTGCCTCCGCGAAGCCGACCCTGCCCCCTGGAAATTTACAGGTGATCATCGCGTGGTCAAAACTTCCTGCTTCCCTGGCTGCTTTCCGCACCGACCGGGCTACAGCGTAAACCTCGGTGGCGCCTTCATCAAAGAGCCAGCGGAACAGGTCGGTGGCGTGCACGCCGATGTCCAGGATCACTCCGCCGCCCCGTTTGGGATCCCACTGCCAGGCCTCAGGCGGGAAAGGCAAAAACTGCCGCTCCGCCCGCCGGATGAAGACCGGCCTCCCTACCTTCCCGGCGTCAATTTGGGCTTTGATGCTCGCGTAACGGTGATCGAAACGGCGCACCTGCCCGATCATCAGTTTGACACCATTCGCCTGCGCAGCTTCGATCATGGCGTCAGCGGCTTTCAGGATATGGGCCATCGGCTTTTCGCAGAGGACGTTTTTCCCTGCCCGCATGGCCTCGACCGCCAACTGTGCATGGAGATAGGTGGGGACGCAGAGGTCCACCATCTCGATGTCCTTCCGCTCTAAGAGCCGCCGGTAATCGGTGTAGGCCGTTGCTCCCGATCGTTCGGCCGCCGCCTGTGCCAGTTCTTCCGCGACATCGCACACGGCCACCAGTTCTGCCTCCGGGATGTGAGCGTAGGCGGGGAGATGCCCGCCCGCGCCAATGTTACCACAGCCGATCAGCCCAACGTTGATCCGCTTTTCTTGAACCATCAATCCCTCCTGCTTTGTTTCTTGATATTGGTCGTTGCCAGGCACGTCACCTGATTGATTGGCCTTTAAGCGCCGGTACCAGCCGCACGGTCATGATTTGGTAAGGTTTTACTGCGAGACGTACCTCGTTCTGGACGATGGGCAGCGGTGCCCCGTTCTCCTCCAGCAGGTTGCAGCGATAGGCACCGGCCAGGGGAAAGCCTACCCGCAATGTCGCTGGCCCTCGGCAGCGCTCGTTCTCGTACAGGCGCACGATCACCCCCTGACCATCCTCGGCCTGTTTGACGGTTTCGATAATGACGTTCGGCACATCAACGGCCACCAACGATTGGGACGTGCTGCCTCGCCCCCCCTCGGTCCTCCCCGCTCCCCCTCGGTC
>JAGGZG010000326.1 GCA_021162125.1 Anaerolineae bacterium | reverse complement strand
TTGTAAAAAGTGCAAAATTACTGTATAGCTCAACACGGGGGAGAGAACAAAAATGGCCGGTGAGAGAATTCTGGTTATTGACGACGAGGCAAACATCGTCCACACGTATGCGGAGATACTGGAGTGTGAGGGCTTCGCGGTGCAAGGAGCTTCCACCGGACTGGAGGCCATCGAACGCTGCCGTCAGGAGACGTATGATCTGTTGCTGATTGACCTTAAGCTGCCCGACGTCGGCGGGCTGGATGTCCTGCGCCAGGGCAAGCAATTGCTCCCCGACGTGGCGGCCATCATCATCACCGGCTTCGGCACACTGGAAAGCGCGGTCGAGGCCCTGCGCCTGGGCGCGGAAGAGTACCTGACCAAACCTATCCAGAGCGAAGCGCTGATCACTACCATCCAACACATCCTGGCCCAGAAGCGTGAGAACGTGGCCGTGGTCCGGGGCAACCTGCGCGACATGAGCTTGACCAGTCTCATTTCCATTGCCTGCAATGAACATCGTCAGGCTCGTTTGCTCATCCGGCGCGGGAATCAGGAGGCGACCTTTTTCTTCGAGGATGGCAACATCGTGCATATAGCCCTGAACAATGGGCTTGAGGGAGAGGAAGTCATTTACGAAGTGCTGGCCTGGGAGGAGGGAGTTTTCGAGATGGAACAGGGCTTGCCCCCGCCCAGGCATACGGTAACTACAAACTGGTCGGCACTGCTGCTAAAAGGATTGCAGTATCTTGACGAGAGCGCCCTGGAAACAGTCGAATGGGAAGGGGGGACAGAGGTTATAGAGGAGGGAACAGGAGACATGGTTCAACAACTGGCCAGCGATCTCAGGAGGCTGGGGGGAATAGAGGGCGCGGTCATCGTGGCCCGCGATGGCATTGTCCTGGCCCACGACCTGGAGGGCGACGCGGAGAAAGAGGGCGCGGTGGCGGTCTTCGTCGGCAACGCGGCCAACCAGGTGGGCGAGGCCCTGGCCCTGGGCACTTTCGAGCACGGGGTGGTCGCCATCGGCAAGGACAGAATGTTGGTGCTGGAGCAGCCGGATTATTACGTTGGCCTTCTGCTGGGGGAGCGAGCCTCACCGGTTCTGGTTACTTCTCAGGCAGAGAGCATATTTCGATAGGGAAGTGATGATATGAATAACATTCTACAGGATGTGAACGCCGGGGTAGGTGTGATCGGTTGCTTCGTGTGTGATGGCGAGGGACGGGTGGTGGCCTCTGCCTTGCCCGGCGATTTCGACGAGACGGCGCTCTCGAACGTGGGGCACACTGTCGTCCAGACCCTTGCCGGGCTGGAGTTGGCCCGCCGGCGCAAGGTGGGCGACCTGGACCTGGTCTACCGCGAGGGGCGAGTGGTGGTCAAGAACCTGCGGCCGGGATGTCTGGTTATTCTCTGCGTGCCCACCATCAACGTCCCCTTGCTCAACCTGACGGCCAACGTAGCCGTCCGCAAGCTGAAAGAAATACTGAAAGAGCGGGCCCAGGAACAGGTCAGATCAATTCCCCAGGCGAAGCCGACTTCCCCTCCCATCCCGTCCGATGGCCTTGAAGCAATGGCCAATTTCATCGAGTCGTTGATTGAAGAACTGGAAAAGAGAGGGGCCGGCCGGGAAGTCATGCTCAAAGCTATCCGGCACAGAGTGAGCAGATTGCAAGCGCATCACCCCTGTCTCGCATTGGTGGGCATCGCCGAGGACAAAGTAGACCTGTCGGCGCTCCAAGGGGCAACGTTCAGCGATGAGGAGATAGGCGCGGCCCTGGGAGCGCTGATCCAGGGAATGTGCTGGAGTGCCATTGGCCTCCTGGGGGCAGAGGAGGCCAGGGCCGGATACGATCAGGTCTACGAGCCCTTTCGCCATCAAAATGAGGCCCTCATCAAACGACTGGGATTGGGAGAGAGATTGGCCAATGCTGCCAGCGTAAAGGCGGAACCTCGTCTGGCCGGTGTGGATATGACCTGGTAGCGAGGAGGGGAGCGGACTGCATGGAAAACGCTTTGCAAAACGTGAACGCGGTGGTAGGAGTATCGGGATCCTTCGTATGTGACGGTGAAGGGCAGGTGTTGGCCTCTGCCTTACCCGATGTCTTCGACGAAACAATGCTCTCCAATGTGGGGCGCACCGTCGCTCAGACTATTGCCGGCTTGGAGTTGGCCCGCCGGCGCAAAGTGGGCGATTTGGACCTGGTCTACCGTGAGGGACGGTTGGTAGTCAAAAACCTGCGGGTGGGTTATCTGTGCATCCTGTGCGTGCCTACCATCAACGTGCCCTTGCTCAACCTGACGGCTAACGTGGCGGCCAGGAAGCTGGCCGCGCAGATCAAAGCCGGTCGGGCTGCGCCGGTGGAGAAACCAGCTCTCCACGAGGCCAAGGTTCCAGCAGTCCCCACGCTGAACGGCTCTTTCTTTACAAAGGCAGAGCGAGAATTGACTCGCCTGATGGGCCCGATGGCCGTCTTCGTGCTCCAGGAGCAGATAGCCGCCCTGGGTGAATCACGGGAAGCCTTCCCGCAGGATAAAGCTCGCCAGCTTGTGGAGAGGCTGGCAGCCGAGATTGAAAATGAGGATCAGAGGGCCAGATTCCAGCAGGTCGCACTCGAGGCTCTTAAGGAATAAATGATTATTGAGGAGGAAAGCTTATGAAAATCAGAACTAAATTGCTGGGTGGATTTCTGTTAATGGTGGCGTTTCTACTGATCAGCAGCCTGATCGCTTACATCGGTTTGACCCGCGTGGCGGCCGAGGTTGAAGCTGTGAACGAGGAGGTAGCCGAAGCGATAAAGGCTTTCGAGGTTCAGTCCGCTATCGCCGACACCCTACCTCCGGTGCGCCGTTATCTGTCTAATGGCAATCCGTCCGAAAAAGAAGCGTTTACCAACCTGGTCACCGTCGTGGAAGATCACATCGCCGAGATGAGAGCGATGGACCTGGAGGGTAAAGAAAAGACCTTGGATCGCCTGGCAGAAAGATGGGTGGAGCTGCGTGACGCTCTGACCGATATCATGAATATCTCTGATCCGGTGGGCAATGCGGAGGCAGCCGCTCGTCTGCACATAGCGGAGGGCATTGCCGACTGGGTACACGGTCAGTCTTATACCTTCGTCGTAATCTCGCAGCAGCGGGTGCTACGTGCCCGTCAGAAGGCCGATGCCACTGTGCGCAGCACTTTGCTGCTACTGGTCCTCGTTGCCGGGCTGACTTCGGTGGCAGGGATGACCGTAGGATTGGCGGTCTCGCGTTCGATCACCAACGCGGTGACCACGCTCACCCAGGCCGCCGAGCGCATCAGCATGGGCGAGTTGGACGCGGCGGTTGTCCTGAAGTCGAAGGATGAGTTGGGCGAGCTGGCCCAGTCTTTCGAGCGAATGCGCATCAGTCTCAAGGCGGCCATGGATCGCCTACAGCAGCAGTGAGAATGGCGAATAG
>JAGGZG010000388.1 GCA_021162125.1 Anaerolineae bacterium | reverse complement strand
TCTGCATCTCCCGTTTGGCTTTACATTTCACACAATAGGCGATGATAGGTTCGTCAGACATGCGATCTCCTTGTAATCTCCTCAAGTCTGTTGTAAAAACCGCACAATCTCGGCGGCAAAGTCCTCAGTAGTTTTGCACTTTTTACAAAGCACCCGTGGTTCGCCACTCGCCCCCCCTCAGTCCCCCCCGCGAGCGGGGGGGAAGCCTGTCCTCCCCCCATTCCACGGGGGGAGCTAGAGGGGGGCGCGATTCATGCACAGCCGCTTTGTGAAATTTACAAAAGTAGGTGGTCTCCCTCTTTTTTTGTGTTGCTGCATCTTTTTCACTGCAGAGCACGCAGAGTTCGCAGAGATTTATAGGTTTTCTCGGCGCTCTCGGCGGTGAAACAACGAGCCTACAATGGATCAACGCAGTTGGGGGAGACTACCAAAATCTTGTATTTTCGTTATTGTTCTTAGTCATTGCCCCCCAGAATGGTTTACTTCCATCAACCAACTATGAACATGTACCTCACCGGCTATCCCACATACCGGGCACGCACCAAACTCTCCCGGCATATTGATGGTGTGCGAGGATGTCACCCAACGGGGCGCCAGGTTGGCGAACTGGATGGCCTACCCCGTAAACTGTATCGAGTCACGATAATGGGACCGAAAGTGGACAGCGTGATCACAGATATTCTTCTTTGCCCGCCTCCCGCAGCCGCTTCACAACCTCCCGCACCTCCTGGGCCCGTTTTCGGGGGCAGATGAGTAACACGTCGCCGGCATCCACCACCACCATCCCCTCCAGGCCAACGGTCGCCACCAGCCTGTCTGGGCTGTAAATCAGGCAGCCGTGGGTGTCCACCCCCAGGTGCTGCCCGGTGACCACGTTGCCGTCCCCATCGGCGGGGAGGATGTCCAGCAGAGTGGCCCAACTACCCACGTCGTTCCAGCCGATGTCCACGGGGATCACGGCCACGTCCGTCGCTCGCTCCATAATCCCGTAGTCAATAGTCTGCTTCTCCACCTGTGGCCAGACTCGCTCCAGCACGGTGCGTTCCTCTGGCGTACCGATGGCGGCGTCAATCTCCATGAGTTGGGCGTAGAGAGTGGGCATCAACCGCTCGAACTCACTCAGGATGACAGACACCCGCCAGATAAACATCCCGCTGTTCCACGAGTATATCCCGCTCTCACAGAACCGCTGGGCCGTGGCTGCGTCCGGCTTCTCGGTGAACTTCTCGACGCGGAACACCTCGAAGCCGTCCACCGTGCCCAATGGGGCGCTGCGCCTGATGTAGCCGAAGCCGGTGGAGGGGAAACTGGGGGTGATGCCCAGAGTCACCAGGTATCCGTCCTCAGCGACGCGCGCCGCCGCGCGGAGAACCTGCCGGAACCGCTCCACATTCTTGATGTAGTGATCAGCGGTGAGCACGCACATCACCCCTTCCGGATCTGCCCGCCGCAGATAGAGCGCCGCCAGCCCGATGCACGGCGCAGTCCCCCGGCCCGAGGGTTCGACGATGTAGTTGGCGGCCGGGATAGCTGGCACCTGCTGGCGCATCGCGGGCACGTACTCCCCACTGGTGACTATGAAGATGCCCTCGTCGCCAAAAAGGGGAGCCACGCGGTCATAAGCCTCCTGGAACATCGTGCGCCCGGAGAGGAGATCGAGAAGTTGCTTCGGCCGAGTTTTTTTGCTACGGGGCCACAGTCGTGTGCCGCTCCCTCCAGCCATGATCAGCGCGTACACGTTCCACCTCCAGTTTATCTACCCTCCCGCAGTGATCAATCCACCACGTAGTCCACCCGCCCCTCGCGGACCAGCACGAAGTTCATCCCCCCGACCTGACGGACCATGCCTTTCAATTCCATCAACGCCAGCGTGCTGCTCACCTGGGCGATGGGCAACCCGCTGCGGCGGCCAAGTTCGTCCACGTGAATGGGCTCGGCAGTAATGTAGCTGAGCAAGCGGGCCTCCGTCTCATTCTCCGGGACGATGGCCCGCACTTCGGCCTGCTGGCTGACCATCGTCAAATTGAGCACTTCCAGGATGTCGTTCACGTTCAACACCGGGTGCGCCCCATCGCGAATGAGGGCATTGCACCCCTCACTACTCCGGTTGAAGATATTGCCTGGCACGGCGAACACCTCGCGCCCCTGGTCGGCGGCGTAATCGGCGGTGATCAGCGCCCCGCTACCCACCCCGGCCTCGACGACGACCACACCCAGGGCCAATCCGCTGATGATCCGGTTGCGCGGCGGGAAATTCCCGCTCTCCGGCGGTGTGCCCAGCGCGTACTCACTGACCAGTGCCCCCTGAGCGACGATGGCCTCCGCCAGCTTGCGATGCTCCGGCGGATACATTCGATCAACGCCGCAGCCCAACACGGCAATCGTCCGTCCACCGGCATCCAGAGCCGCCTGGTGTGCCCGGGCATCAATACCCCGCGCCAAGCCGCTGATGATCGTCACTCCGTTGCGAGCCAGGTCACCGGCGATGACGCGCGCAACTTCCTTGCCGTACACCGTCGCCCGCCGGGTGCCGACCACGGCTACCGCCCATTCGTCCTCGGGGCGCAACTCCCCTTTGACGTAGAGCACCGGCGGTGGATGGTAAATAGAGCGCAGCGAGGCGGGATAATCAGCGTCGGCCCAGGTAAGCACCCGCGCCCCGACCCGTGCGATCTTCTCCAGCTCAGCGTCCAGATCAAGCCGCATCCGCGCAGTCAACAGACTATCCACTGCCCGCCGGTCCAGCCCCGCTGCCCGCAGATCGTGCGCCTCGGCTACCCAGGCCGTCGCCAGATCACCGAAGTGATCGAGCAGAGCCTGTACTTTTGCCGGCCCGATGTGGGGCACGATGTTGAAACCCACCCAGTATTTAAGATCCGTCATCCTTTACCCGTCCATGCAGTCGATTTGTTGCGCAATCCCAGCGAGGGGGCACCTGCGGGCCAACGAGGACGGCAGCAACCTGCTCAAGCCAGGCCGCTGCCGTCCTTCGACCTTTTGACTTCGCTCAGGGCAAACTTCACCCAGGACAGGCCCTTCGATTCCATTCGAGACAGGTCCCTCACCAAACCCGATCTCCATGCCACTTTCCTGACCTAGGAAGCAGCCATCGGCAACTCGACCTCGTCCTTCGAGCCCTCGCTGGGATGCTCGTCCACCCCGGACTCCGATGGAGGCACCTCCGACTCTTCTTCAGGCAGTTCCTCTTCCTCCTCTTCGACGTCTGGCTCCTCTGAAACCACGCCCTCCAGAATCGCCAAACCCACGCCCTCAAAAGTGTCACTGGTCAACTTCATCACCGCTTCATCCGGGCGGCCACGGAAACCGGTCCCGGCGGGGATTTTCTTGCCGATGATCACGTTCTCCTTCAGACCACGCAGGTAATCGCACTTGCCTTCAATGGCTGCCCCGGCCAGCACCTTGATCGTGTGCTGGAAGGACGCCGCCGACAGGAAGCTTTCAGTGTTGAGCGCCGCCTTGGTAATTCCGAGCAATATCGGGCGCGCACTGGCCGGCCGGCCGCCCTGTTCCACGACCTTGGCGTTGGTCTCAGCGAATACCAGCCGGTCCACCAATTCACCGGGTAGCAGATCCGTATCACCCGACCTGGTAACCTGCACTTTGTTCAACATCTTGCGGATGATGATCTCGAAGTGCTTGTCGTTGATGTTCACGCCCTGGGAACGGTAAACTTTCTGGACCTCTTGCAGCAGATAAAGCTGGGCCGCCTCTCGCCCCAGGATGGCCAGGATGCGGTGCGGGTTCTTAGAACCCTCGGTGAGCTGCTGGCCGGCCTTCACCCGTTGCCCGTTCTCGACAATCAGCCGCGCGGCCGAGGGGATCTCGTATTCGCGCTCGTCTCGCCGCTCGTAAAGGACGGTGATATGCCGATCCTCGCGCAGGATACGCCCACCCCGGGGCGCGACGATTGTCTTCTTACCCCGGCTGGCGATAGCGGTGCCGTCAGCGATTTCGTCTCCATTCTCGACCAGAATTTTCCAGCCGATTTTGATGTCGTACTCGTCGCGCAACACCTGGCTATCTACCACCTTCACCAGGCGCACACCCTCCACCTTGCGAATCTCCACGATGCCATCAATGTCGGAGATAATGGACTCGCCTTTGGGGTGCTTACGGGCCTCGAACAGCTCCTCCACGCGGGGTAGACCATGCGTGATGTCAGCCGTACCCGCCACACCACCGGTGTGGAAAGTTCGCAGGGTCAACTGCGTGCCCGGTTCGCCGATACTCTGGGCGGCCACGATGCCCACCGCCGCTCCCACCTCCACCAACTCACCACGGCCCAGGTCCCGGCCGTAGCATTTGGCACACAATCCATAGCGCATCTGGCAGGTCAGCGGCGAGCGGACGAAGACCTCCTGCACGCCGGCCTCTTCGATAGCCCTCGCCTGCTCCTCCTCGATCATCTCCCCCTGATCCACCAGTATCTCACCAGTGTTGGGGTCCACCACGGGTCCGGCTGCAATGCGACCGATGGTCCGTTCGCTCATGCTCTGCCCACCGACGTCGTCTGAGGCACGCACCCATATTCCGCTCCGCGTGCCGCAATCCTCAGCGTTGATGATTACATCCTGAGCCACGTCCACCAGGCGGCGGGTGAGGTATCCAGCGTCGGCTGTGCGCAACGCAGTATCGGCCAGGCCCTTGCGTGCACCGTGAGTGGAGATGAAGTACTCCAGAGCCGTTAGCCCCTCGCGGAAGTTAGAGCGAATAGGCAGGGCAATAATCCGGCCCGATGGATCAGCCATCAACCCACGCATTCCAGCAAGCTGGCGGATGGGCTGAAATCCTCCTTTAGTCGAGCCGGACTGGGCCATGATGTAGATGGGGCCATTGGGGTCCAGAGCCTGGGCCACGGCCTCGGTCACCAGCTCAGTGGCCTGCGTCCATAGCTCGATTGTGCGCGTGTATTGCTCATCCTCGGTCAGCAGCCCACGGCGATACTGACGCTCTACCTCACTCACCTGCTCGGATATCCGGCGCAGAATCTCGTCCTTGGCCTTGGGGATGGTGAAATCGCTCACGGCAATGCTTGCTCCAGAGCGGGTAGCGTACTGGAAGCCGATGTTCTTAATGCGGTCCACGAGCTGGGCCGTGGCCTCCATGCCCAACAGCCGATAGCACCGGGCTACCAACACCTTCAGCCGCCCCTTATCCATCACCTCGTTCACGTAGCGCAGCTCATCGGGTAGAATCTGATTAAACAACGCCCGGCCCACCGTGGTCTCGATCAGCCGCCGCCGTGCACGTCCGTCGCTGTACCGCTCACCAGACAGCGTGTAGCGCGTGCGCGTGTACATTTTCACCCGCGCGTGAAGGTCAACTTTGCCCAAACTGTAAGCTAACTCCACTTCGTCCAGGTCACCGAAGACCGTGCCCTCCCCCTTGCAGCCATCGCACTCCATCGTCAGGTAGTAGCAACCCAGCACCATGTCCTTGGTGGGACCCACTATGGGCTCGCCGCTGGCCGGGAGCAGCAAGTTGCGGGTAGAAAGCATCAGCTTGCGCGCTTCTTCTACCGCCTGGCGCGAGAGGGGCACGTGCACCGCCATCTGATCCCCGTCGAAGTCAGCGTTAAAGGCCGCGCACACCAACGGGTGAATCTGAATGGCCTTCCCTTCGACCAGCACCGGCTCGAAAGCCTGGATACCCAGACGGTGCAGCGTGGGCGCGCGGTTCAGGAGCACAGGCCGTTCGTGGATGACTTCCTCCAGCACCTCCCACACCTCAGGCCGCTCACGCTCGATGACGCGCTTGGCCCCTTTTACATTGCTGGCGTAGTTATACTCCACCAGCTTAGCTATAACGAAGGGCCGGTACAGCTCCAGAGCCATCGTCTTGGGCAAGCCACACTGATGCAGCTTGAGATCCGGGCCGATGACGATCACCGAGCGGCCAGAATAGTCCACACGCTTGCCCAGCAGGTTGCGCCGGAAGCGCCCCTTCTTGCCCTTGAGCATGTCCGAGAGCGATTTGAGCTCACGCCGCCCCCGGCGGGAGAGTGCCTTCCCACGCCGCGAGTTGTCAATCAGGGAGTCTACCGCCTCCTGAAGCATGCGCTTCTCGTTGCGGATGATCACATCGGGCGCATCCAGCTCCAACAGACGCTTCAGCCGGTTATTGCGGTTGATCACCCGCCGATAAAGGTCGTTCAAATCCGAGGTGGCAAAACGCCCGCCATCGAGCTGAACCATTGGCCGCAGGTCCGGTGGAATGACCGGCAACACGGTGAGGATCATCCACTCCGGCCGGTTACCGCTCTTGCGCAGTGCTTCCACCACCCGCAGTCGCTTGGTGGCCCTTTGCCGGCGCTGCTTAGAGCGGGTGGTGCGTACCTCTTGCCATAGCTCTTTGGACAGTTGATCCAGGTCCATACGCTGCAAGATCCCGTAGAATGCCTCAGCGCCCATGCCGGCCTTAAATACCTGACCCCACCGGCTCTTTAGATCGCGATATTGAACCTCGTTGAGAAATTGCATCGGAGCCAGGTTGCGCAGTTCCTCACGGGCGTCGCCGATCCTGCGCTGCAAGGCTTCCACATCAACATCAAGTTGGGCCTGGAGCTCCGCGATTCGCTCGTCAGCCGCCTGGCGCGAACGTTCCAACTCAACCCGGATGAGAGCCTCGTCACGAGCCTGTTCACGCTCCAGCTCGTCCTTGATCTCACTCAGCCGTTTCTGGACCAGGTCGTTGAGCAAAGCCAGGTGCTCCTGGGTCACCTCTTCTCCCTCAGAGACGATCACCCGATCTGAGAAAGAGAGGGACACCGAAGCACTGGCCTTTTTACCCTGCTCGCGTTCCAGGCGAGCTTGCAATGCCTGGGCCTCCTGAACGATTTTCTCCGTCTCCTGATCACGCCACTTCTCACGCCGCTCCTGAGCCGCCTCGCGCTCGCCCTCAAGCTGGGCCATCTCCTCAGCCAGGCGGGCTTCGATGGCGTCAATCTGTTCCTGAGTGGCCTTCTGCAAGCGACTGAGTTCGCGCTCCAACTCCTCTTCAAGGCGATGGAGTGCCCGCTGCCGGGCATCCTCGTCCACCTCGGTGATCACGTACTCGGCGAAGTAGAGCACGCGGTCCAGGTGTCGCCGCGATACGTCGAGCAATACCCCCAGATAGCTGGGCACGCGCCGGGTGTACCAGATGTGCGCTACGGGCGCAGCCAGATCAATGTGCCCCATCCGCTCGCGCCGCACCGAAGAGCGGGTTACCTCCACGCCACACTTGTCGCAGACGATGCCTTTGTAGCGCACGTTTTTATACTTACCACAGTAACACTGCCAATCTTTGGTCGGTCCGAAAATAGCCTCGCAGAATAAGCCGTCCTTTTCCGGGCGCAGGCGGCGGTAATTGATGGTCTCCGGTTTGGTCACCTCGCCATACGACCAGGATCGAATCTGTTCTGGCGAGGCCAGGCTAATACGCAGCGCAACGAAATCTTTTGTCTCCAAAATATTCCTCCCGATAGGTATAAACTTAACAGTCAAAGAGAGCGGTCGAGCCGATCACGACTCTTCTCGTCAGAGCTTTTAGAGTAGACACTCAGCGATGTTGACGCCAGCGGCAATCCGCAGGAGAGTCAGGAGTTGATCGCCGGAGTATCCCCACTCACCCGCACGTAACGGGGAACTTCCCGCAATCCCAGCAGTCGGGCCACGGCCTTCGGATCCCCACTCTCTTCCATAGCCGTGTAAGCGAAAGTCTGGCGCAGAGTATGGGCAGACACTCCCGTGAGCCCGGCGGCGCGCGCGTAGGTGCTCACCAGGCGCTGCACTGTGCGTGGTGAAATCGGTCGCCCCTCGCGGTTGAGGAACAGGTGCGTGACCCCCGGGGCCGGCGCGCGCACACGCAGATAACTGCGCAACGCAGCGCATACCGTTGGACCAAGGGGCAGGCAACGCCCGCCCGTCGCCAGGCTGCTGCCCACCAACAAATAACCCTCCCCCACCCCCAGCTCCACATCCTCCAAGCGCAGGTCTACCAGATCACTGACCTTGATACCGGTCTCCACCAGAACCTGGAGCAGGGCGTAGTCCCGCCGGGACTGACTCCCATTGTTGCTACGGACCGCTGCCAGAAGTTGGCCGAGTTCCGCCGGGGTCAGGATGCGCGAGGGTGCAGAGCGTTGTTCGTTCACACGGCTCACCTCAGCGGCGGGATTCGTCGGCAGCAAGCCAGTGGTGACGGCGAAGCTGAAGAACTTGCGTATCCCTTGCAGACGGCGATTAATGGTAGCCGGCGCCCATCCACGGCGGGCCATATCCCGCCGATACCGGCGAATGCCGTCGGCAGTGACCGTCAGCAGTGATACACCTTTACCCTGGGTCTCAGCCCACCATTGAGCAAATCCACGGAGATCAGCGAGGTAGTTGGTGATCGTAGTTGGGGCCAGGCCCGTGGCAACCAGGTATTCCTCGAATCGGGCCAGTAAGTCAGCGTACACGGGAATTCCTTTTTCACGCTTCTCGTACCCGGTGTAGTGGGAGACAACGAAAGGACGGTTCACACAAAAAGAGCGGCTGAAGGGTCACCCTTTGTTTGACTACCCCCTCATCGCTCCGGCGACCGTCCGTTGGTCACGTTATACGTCACAATTATAATCAATCTCGCAGATTTGTCAAATCAGGTCCCGCTCGCCCCCCTCAGTCCCTCCCACGCTCGCGCGCAGGGGGGAAGCCTGTCCTTCCCCGTGGAACGGGGGGAGTTAGAGGGGGGCGTGATCCGTGCATAGCCAGACGAGGGAACACACTTCAAGCTCCCCTGACTTCCCCGGCGAATGTCTCACCTGCGCCCATCGTCGAGCGCAGGTATGCTTCAATGAGCTCGTCCAGGCGGCCATCCAGCACAGCCTCTACGTTGCCGGTTTCGTAGCCGGTACGCAGGTCCTTGACCATTTTGTAGGGG
>JAGGZG010000215.1 GCA_021162125.1 Anaerolineae bacterium | reverse complement strand
GGGTTGGGGTGGGGGTGGGACCTTGTCGAGGCGAGGTTTGCCGGTAGCAAAAGGCACTACACCGGCGAATTTCGCTCCCTTTGCCCCTCCTTAACTTGATGCGTATGGGGTGTTGGGGAACTTTGCTCCGGCCGGCCGGAGATGGAGTTATGCGTTGGCGATCAACTTGTAGCCTCGCCCGCGCACGGTGAGGATGAGCACGGGATGACGCGGGTCGGGTTCCAGTTTCTCGCGCAGCCGCTTGACCAGGCTCTCGATCTGGTAATCGTACACCTCGGCCCGATACTCAGGCCAGACTACCTCGGCAATCTCCTGCTTGCTGCATATCCGGCCAGTGTTGCGGTAGAGCAGATCGAAGAGGGTTTGCTCCTTGGGGGAGAGAGTGATCGGCTTGCGGTTGACCCATATCTCGCCTGTGGCCTGATCTACGACCAGCAGGGGGAACTCAGTTATGCGGAAGGTGGCCTCGGGGTCACGGAAGGTGAAGACGGCGCTGGCGACGGCGATCTCATCGCCATCGCGCAGCGTCTGGGGGGTGGTGATGCGGCGTCCGTCGAGGAAGGTGCCATTGGCGCTTCCTAGATCATGCAGGGTGGCGGTCTCGCCGTCCCAGCGGATCTCGGCGTGGCGGCGGGAGGCTCGCTTATCTGGAACGTAGACGTCGCAGTTGCGGGAGCGGCCCAGGGTGATGACCGGGCCGGCGAGGGGGAAATGCTGCCCGGCGGTGTCTTCCAGGTAGGGGACGCGCTCGCTCATCACGGGGCCACCTCATAGACGACGCGCAGCGTGGGCCGGTCGGCGGGGTCGGGTTGTTCGCTCATGTAGACCCAGTGGTGGGCCTGGTTGTGGCTATCCTCCGACATCATCACCACCAGGCCGTAGTTGGGTTCGCCACGTTCGTGCCAGAATACCAGCGCTTGTCTCACATCAAAAGTCAGCCACCCCACGTCGGGCACGGGGGCGACGTCGAGCGGCGTGGGGTCATAGTCCACGCCAGCGACCAGGCCCGGCGCGCTCCACGGCGCGTTGTAGGTCGCCGTGGTGGGCTCCCAGGGGGTCAGCACGCGGTAAACTACGGCGGCGCCGGGGAGGGATTGCTCGCCCCACAGTTCCACCCGCAGTGTGAGCGTGGCCGAGACGATGGTGGCCCCTGCGGGCAGGCCCGCCAGATCGAAGCGCAGCAGAAGTCGGTCGGGCGTGAGCGGGCCTTGCAGGTGTACCAGGTCGGTCTCATGCCATACTTCGTCGGGCAGGTCGGGGTTAAGCCAGGTGTCGTCTACTATGTCCGGGCCTTCGAGGACCAGTGTACGAGAGGGCTCCTGGACGACAGGGGTGGGAGTGAGACGGCTCAGGAAGCGTCGTATCCGAAAAGGACGGGTGGCGAGCAACAGGAGCAGGCAGACAATACCGGTAGCAGCGATCAACGCTACGGTGCGCAGGACACGCAGGACACCATGAAGCCGGGAAGCGGGCAGCATCTTCTGAAGCCATCCGCTGGCTGCGCTAAGAGCACTGCGCAAGGTGATGTGCCGCCGGGAGGGGGGCGGTGCAGCCTGCGGCGATTCGAGGGCGGCACGAAGGGCACGGCTCATTTCGCCGGCCGTCTGGTAGCGGTCGTCGGGGTCTTTGGCCAGCGCCTTGAGGATCACCCGCTCGACCGCTTCGGGCAACTCCGGGCGGATGGAGCGAGGCGAAGGCAGCGGTGCGGTGATGTGCTTGAGGATGACCGCGTAGGGGGTGTCAGCGTCGAAGGGGACACGTCCGGTGCAGAGTTGGTACAGCAATATCCCCAGCGCGTAGATGTCGGAGCGGGCGTCGCCGGGCTCCCCCCGGCCTTGCTCAGGGGACATGTAGGCCGGGGTGCCCAGCGTGCCGCCGCTCTCGGTGACGACTGTCGCATCCACCATGCGGGCGATACCAAAATCGGTCAGTACAGGGCGCCCGTCGGTAGTGATGAATATGTTGGAGGGCTTGACATCGCGGTGTACCACTCCCTGGCGGTGAGCATGGTCCAGCGCGTCGGCCAGTGTGCCCACGATGCGCTCCGCCTCCTCCAGTTCCATTCGCTCGTCCCGGCAGTCCAGGTCGTGCAACCGGGCCTTGAGGCTGGTCCCTTCCAGATACTCCATCACCAGGAAGGCCAGCCCTTCGGCGGTGTCAAAATCGTAGACGCGAACGATGTGGGGGTGCTGGAGCGCAGCGATGGCGCGGGCCTCCCGCCGAAAGCGTGCTGCGAAATTCTCATCGCTGGTCAGGTGGGGATGCAAGACTTTGATGGCGACGTAGCGGTCCAGATCGGCCTGGTACGCCTTGTAGACCTGAGCCATCCCGCCCTGGCCCAGTTTTTCGACGAGGCGGTATTTGCCGAGTGTTTTGCCGGTGAGGCTGAACATGCCGGAGTCCCCTGTGGTATCACTGGCCGAGTGGATGTGCTTTTCTTCCCCGCTCATCGTTCACGTTTCCCTGGGCTTTGCTACCGGATATTATATTCACCTGGAGGAATAGGTCAAGGCCAGGTGAAAATCAGGTGACAGTCACATCCGAGGTGACTGTCACCTGAGGATGAGCGGCAGATAGACGTCGAAGTGGGGCCAGAATGCGTTGTTGGAGAGGGACGACCAGTCTCCTTCGGCGTTCTGGGACTTGAGGGCGAAGTAGACGATGCCGCTGGCGTAGGGCACCGTCGCCGTGTAGGTCTCGGTGCTGCCAGGTAGCGTGTCGGTGAGCAGGGTGGCGCCGGCCCAGTTGGCCTCGCTGATGAGGGTGCCTGAGTAACGCAAGGTGTAGGTGACAGCGTTGGTCGGCGCGGTCCAGCGCAGGGTGGCGGTGAGGGTGCCGGTG
>JAGGZG010000116.1 GCA_021162125.1 Anaerolineae bacterium | reverse complement strand
CTCTAGCTCCCCCCGTTCCACGGGGGGAAGCCTGTCCTCCCCCCGTGGAACGGGGGGAGCTAGAGGGGGGCGCGATCCATGCATAGCCACTTTGTGAAATCTGCAAAAGTACTGTTGGTGTCTTGGTACCTTTGTGGTGAATTTTCGGACACCCTCTTCAAGGAGGGAATAATGTGCGTTGCCGTTGGTTCAGATCACGCTGGGTTTCCCCTCAAACTGGAAATTGTCAAATATTTCAACGAGGTAGGCCAGGGCTACCACGACTTCGGCACCTACGATACCGTCTCGTGTGACTATCCTGACTTCGCGCGGGCGGTGGCTGAGGCGGTCGCCCATGGTGAGTACGAGCGTGGCATCCTGGTCTGCGGCACGGGAATTGGGATGAGCATCACCGCCAATAAGGTGCCCGGCATCCGCGCAGCCCTGTGTCACGACGTTTTCTCCGCTCACCAGAGCCGCAAGCACAACGATGCCAACGTGCTTTGCCTGGGTGCGCGGGTCATCGGCGTGGGCCTGGCCCTGGAAATCATCGAGGCCTGGCTGGAGACACCTTTCTCGCAGGGAGAGCGTCACCTGCGACGGAACGCCAAAATCGCCGCACTGGAGGGCAAGTGTAAATGAACAAGCCTGCTCACCTTTCAGCTACTGCCTCCCGATCTCGGCCCGACCCTGCTCAAGCTGTGGCCGCTGCTCCTGGTGCTAATGGGGGTGGTCATCCTCGCCCAGACACTCCTCGGCCGGGGACGGAGATAGTGTCCGGTGCTCATCGGGATTGACGCCAGCCGTGCGGTACGCGCCCGGCGCACGGGCACCGAAACCTACGCCCTGCACCTGATCCGGGGCCTGCTGGCGCTGGGCCGGGGACATCGCTATCGCCTGTACTTCAACCGGCCGCCTGCATCCGAGTTGTTCACGTCCGGCCCGCACTGGGAGCCACGGACGATGCCCTTTCCCCGTTTGTGGACGCACGTGCGCCTTTCGTGGGAGATGGCCCGCTGTCCCCCGGACGTGCTCTTCGTCCCGGCGCACGTCCTCCCAATAGTCCATCCCCGGTGCAGCGTGGTCACTGTGCACGACCTGGGCTATCGGCACTACCCGGCCGCGCACCGCCCCCTGGATAGGCTTTACCTCGACCTCTCCACTCGCTACCACGTCCGCGTGGCTGCTCACATCCTGGCTGACTCCCAGGCCACGCGGGATGATCTGATCCGCGAGTACGGCGCTGATCCGGCGCGTATCACCGTGGTCTACCCCGGCGTACCCAGCGCAGATGAAGCCCTGCGCCGCGTGGACGATCCGGCGGCCATCGCCGCCGTGTGCGCGAAGTACGGCATCAGCGGCGAATACGTGCTCTACGTCGGCACTCTCCATCCCCGTAAAAATCTGATCCGCCTCATCGAGGCATTCGCGGCCCTGGAATCCAGGACCCTGAAACTGGTCATTGCCGGGCAGAAGGGCTGGCTCTATGATCGCATCTTCGCCCGCGCACGGGAGTTGGATGTGGAGCAGCGGGTGATTTTCCCCGGTTACGTGGCTGGCGCCGACCTGCCGGCACTGTTGAGCGGGGCACAACTGTTTGCTTTTCCCTCGCTATACGAAGGATTCGGCTTCCCGGTGCTGGAGGCGATGGCCTGCGGCGTGCCCGTGGTGTGCAGCAACGTCTCGTCATTGCCGGAAGTGGCCGGTGACGCCGCGCTACTGGTGGATCCGCTGGATACAGGGGCCTGGACGACAGCACTGGAGCGCACCCTTGCGGATGAGGAGCTACGAGCGGAGCTGACAACGCGAGGGTACGCGCAAGTGCGCCGCTTCTCGTGGCAGCGCGCTGCCGAGGAGACATTGAGAGTGTTGGAGGAGGCTGGTGCATAATGTAGGGGGGCAGACCTCCGAGGTCTCCAAGACCTCGGAGGTCTATTCGGCACGTGAGGAACGGCGAGGGGTGCGCATCCTCGGCGTGTGGGTGGACGACGTCACCTACGAGGATATGCTGGCCTGCTTGGATGGCTTTGTCGCTGCGGGTGGTGCGCACCAGGTGGCAACTGTCAACCCGGAGTTCGTCATCGCCGCCCGCCGCGATCCCGAGTTCCAGGCCATTTTGAACGCGGCGGATCTGTGTCTACCGGACGGCGTGGGGTTGCTGTGGGCGGGCCGTATTCTGGGTCGCCCCTTGCGCCAGCGGGTGACCGGCTCCGATGGCGTCTGGCACATCGCGGGACTGGCTGCGCGGCGTGGTTACCGCCTGTTCCTCCTGGGTGCAGCCCCCGGCGTGGCAGAAGAAGCGGCGAGACGTTTGTGTGATCGGTATCCAGGTCTGGTGATCGCCGGCACTTATGCGGGCTCACCGGCAATTGAAGAGGAGGATGCTATTGTGGAGCGGGTGCGCGCGGCGCGCACCGACATCCTCCTGGTCGCCTACGGCCATCCCCGGCAAGAGAAGTGGTTGGCCCGCAACCTGGCCCGCAGCGGGGCGGCGGTGGGCATAGGCGTGGGCGGGGCGTTGGATTTCATCGCCGGGGTGGCGGTGCGCGCTCCCCGCTGGATGCAGCGGCTAGGGGTAGAGTGGCTGTATCGTCTGTGGCGTGAACCGTGGCGCTGGCGGCGGATGCTGGCCCTGCCGCAATTCGCGGGATTGGTGCTCTTGGAGCGGCTGAGGAGCGGGAGACAAACGAAGGTCGGGGGGCACTGATGGAGCTCGGATGGCACGACGCGCTCACCGAATCCCCCGTTAGCATTCCCTCTGCCCCCGGTCCAGTATCTCCTGCAGCTCATCAGGTGTAAACGGCTTTTGCAGCCAGCCGAGCACTTCTTTGCGCTCCAAAGCCGCAGCAATATCTGGGCTGAGGTGACCGGTTATAAAAATCACCCGTGCCTGGGGCTGTATTTTCAGGAAAGCCTCGGCGAGCTCTGGGCCGCTCATGCCACGCATCAGACAATCCGTGATCATAAAATCAAACTCGCACGTGCCGGCAATCTCGAGTGCCTGTTCTCCGCTCTCGGCAGTCTTGATCAGGTAGCCGGCGTCCGTCAGTGTGCGACTGAGGAGCGAGAGAATCATTGGCTCGTCATCTACGAGAAGAACCCATTTACTACATGTCATTTGATACGTCGTTATCCTCCAATTATCGTTAAATACTTTATAATATCATACCACAAAATAAAATAGCGGTGGGTAAAGGAAGTGTGTTAATCAGGTGAAGGTTATGGGGAGAATGGAGAGAGCGTAGCAAATCCCCAGCGGGAGGCACGAGGGGCGTCCTCTCGCCTCTTCCCTCCCCTCCAACTCGTGGATGGCGCTGAATTGTTGCTGTGACACTATTTGACTGGCTGCAATGGATAGAGTATAATGCACTACCTATCTCTAAGAGGGTGTCCGAAGTTCACCACAAAGAAACCAAGAAACAGAGGAGTTACTTGCTCTTTCATGTTACTTTGTACCTTTGTGTCTTGGTGGTGATAAATGCATCTCGATTTTGCAGATACGCTCTAAGCAAGTTCATGAGCTGAATTCTTGACGAATGGGACAAGACGCCATTCTTGCTTTGCCCCACCTTATCGGTTTGAGGAGAACTTCGCTGATGCTCGTTCTACGAAACAAACCTTGACAGCAGATCTGGTTGTGGGGTTTGCTCATTGGAATGGCTGATCCAAGGGGTACATTGATGAGTTGGTCCATAAAGCTGGGCACGATCAAAGGCATTGAGATTCGTGTGCACGTTACTTTCTTCATCATCCTCATCTGGGCGGCGGCGGAAGGGCTCTCGCAGTCTGGTGGTGGGTGGGGCAGGGCTATCTTTGGGGTTCTTTCCACGTGTCTGCTCTTCGTGTGCGTGGTGCTCCACGAATTGGGCCACAGCCTGGTAGCCATACACTTTGGGGGCCGAGTGCGGAACATCATTCTGTTGCCCATTGGCGGGGTGGCGCAGATGGAGAGTCTACCCGATAAGCCAATCCACGAACTGCTGGTGGCCATTGCTGGGCCGGCTGTAAACTTCGTCATCGCTACCGTGCTGATGCTCATTGCCCTGCCCATGATTCGTGCTGAAATCCCGACCGGCCTGCTGGTCACCTTGTCCTCACCCCGTGCCTGGTACGTGCTGATAGCTTTCGTCGTCAGGTTGCTATTCCGCTTGCTGGATGGCATAGACTGGCGGGCCCTGGTTCTCTACCTGTTGGGGGCTAATGCCAGTCTGGGTATATTTAATCTGCTCCCCGCCTTCCCCATGGACGGCGGGCGGGTGCTGCGGGGATTGCTGGCCCTGTGGCTGGATTATCTGCGCGCCACGCGGATCGCCATTAATGTCGGCCAATCGCTGGCCGTCATCTTGGGGTTCTTTGGGATTCTCACGGCTAACTGGATGCTGATGCTGATCGCCGTGTTTATATTCTTCAGCGCGGGACAGGAGGGCCGCGTGGTCGAGGCGAGGGTGGTTCTGGGAAACTTGCGGGTGGAGCAGGTTCTGAACAGCCAGGCTCCGAGTCTTTCCCCGTTACATTCCCTGGCGCACGTCTTGGACGTTGCTTCCCACTTGCGGCAGGCAAACTTCCCGGTGATGCAGGGCACCCGACTGGTCGGCGTGCTTACCCAGGATGACGTACTGGCTGCTCTGCATCAATATGGGGTTGAGGTCAGGGTGGGCAGGGTGATGCGCCGCCAATTTCCCATCGTCCGCCCTACCGATACCTTGCTGCACGCTCGGCAGCTCATAGCTCAATCGGGAATCAAGGCTCTCCCCGTTATGAATGGCAGCGTCGTGCTGGGACTGATCAGCCTGCAAGACATTGATGCAGCCTACCTCCTCTCTGCTACCCCCCATCTGGCCTGACGGGCTTCACCTCATGGACAGATCACCATGACCTGGCTCGTGCGCAAGATCGTTGACTTTTTCAGCTTCCTCTCCGACCTCTATTACTCCCGTAAGTATGCCGTCATTGCCGACCGCATTGGCCGCGAGCCCAGCCGGGAGGACACTCATCGGCGGGGCTTCATCATTATTCAGGTGGATGGACTGGCCTACGAGTACCTGTTGGAGGCCATGGAGCGCGGGTATGCACCCCACATGCACCGCTTGTGGCAGCGTGGTATCCTGCATTTGGCGCGTTGGCGGTGTGGCCTGCCCAGTACCACCCCCGCCGTCCAGGCCGGGATCATGTTCGGCAACAATTTCGACATTCCGGCCTTCCGCTGGTACGAGAAAGATACCCGCACTTCCGTGCTCACCAAAGTGCCCTTTCTGATCAAGACCATTCAGGATCGCATCTCCCAGGGGCGGCCCGGCATCCTGCGTGATGGGTCAAGCTACGTGAACATGGTAGACGGTGACGCCAGGTTGGCCCTCTTCACCCTGAGCGCCCTCGGCAGCCAGCGTTTTTTTGAGAACGTGCGTGGCCTCGGCTTCCTGCTCCTGTTCCTGCTTAACCCGTGGCGCGTGTTGCGAGTGGTCACCCACTCGGTGTGGGATTACCTGATGGATCTTAGCCGGCGGGTGGTGAGATTATTTGTCCCCGGTCGCTACCAGCCGTTTGACGTGATCTCTTCCTTTCTGGCGATCCTCACCAACATCGTTCTCCGCGAGATTCAGACCTTTAGTGCGATGGTGGACATTTACCGGGGTGTGCCGGCCATCTACACCAACTATTACAGCTACGATGAAATGGCTCACCACTGCGGGGTCACCAGCCACGAGGCTCTCAGCGCCCTGCGAGGGATTGATCGCCAGATTCGGCAGATCAACCGCATTCGCACCCAGTATCACCGCAGAGAGTACGACCTGTACATCCTCTCCGACCACGGAATGACCCCTTCAGTGCCGTTCCAGAAAAAGTACGGTCAGACACTGGGGCAGTTCATCGCGCAGCAACTCGGTGAGGGGCTATTCATGGATGAGCAGTGGGGTGACGAGCGCCAGTGGGCGACCAAAGCCCAGTTTCTGATCCATGAGCTGGCCGGCATTGAGACTCGCCTCTCGCGACGAGGGGCGGCCTTGCTGCGCCTCGTCCGCCGTTACATTGAGGATCACGTTCCACTGACCATTGAGGAGATGCCCTGGGATCTCACCCGCCGGAGCGACGTCGTCGTCCGCAACTCTGGCTCATTGTCCCACGTGTATTTCAACGTCTCCCCCCAACCCATGAACTTGAGTGAGATTGCACTAATCTATCCTGCTCTGCTCCGTGCCCTGATCGAGCATGAGGGCATCGGTTGGGTGGTGGGCCGAGAAAGCGGCGAGACGGTGGTCATGGGCAAAGAAGGGACTCGCACCCTGAATGGAGAGGGAGATATCCAGGGGCATGATCCCCTGGCTTCCCTGCCGGAACCGGAATACGCGGCGGCCCAGTTGCACCGTCTGGCGAGCTTCCCCCACAGCGGTGATCTGATCCTCCTGGGCACCTGGAATCCTGAGGAGGGGATCGTGGTCTCGTTCGAAGATCAGGTGGCCAGCCACGGTGGGTTGGGTGGCCCGCAGGATTACCCTTTTATAATGTACCCGGCGGAGGTTGAGATGGACGCGGAGAGTATCACCAACGCCACAGATTTATACTCCCATTTCGTGCGCGTGTATAACCTGGTTTCCTCAGATCACGCGCACCCCGTCCGCCCCGATTCGTGAAATAAGGAGCAACAGCATTTGCCCTTCCGCCCAATTTATGATATAATAGCCCCCAGCGGGGGCTGTTGATCCACTGTGTGTGGCACGTTGTGCCTCCCTCGCTTGTATCCCCACGCCAGCTCCATGTGCAGCCAAACGGGAGGGAAGGGTGCGGTTTTGTCCTGTCCGGTACTCCTGCGTGGTCTTAAGTTATGATCTATCCAAAGCTGTTCCGTGCCACAGCCCACCTCTATGCCCTTCCCCATCTCCTCTCGTGATCCACTTTGATGGATATTTCCCCTGGCCGCATCAATAGAGCGGTATGCCTGTCTACCACCGATTGGACTAATCTCTACTTTCGGCCAAGGTCTTACGACAAAGGAGCGTAATCTATGACCGAAAAATTGACCACCAAACCAGTGACCACGTTTCTGGACGAGCTGGCCAGCTCTGCGCCTGCTCCGGGCGGGGGTAGTGTGGCCGCGTTGTCGGGCGCGTTGGGCGCTGCGCTGGTGAGCATGGTGTGTAATCTGACAGTGGGCAAGAGAAAGTATGCCGACGTGCAGAACGACATCCAGGCTCTGCTGGAACAGTCTGAGGCACTGCGCCACGAACTGGTTGATCTGCTGGAGGCAGATGTACAGGTGTACACCTCGGTGTCCAAAGCGTACAAGATGCCCCGCCAGACCGAGGAAGAAAAGGCCGCTCGCCGGGCGGCCATCCAGGCCGCGTTGAAGGATGCCACCGCCGTGCCGATGAAAGTCGCCGAGGCCTGCGTAAAAGTGCTCGACCTGTGCATCCCGGCTGCGGAGAAAGGTAACGTGAACGCGGTTAGCGATGCTGGGGTAGCCGCCTTGATGGCCGAGGCGGGGCTGCGCAGCGCCGCGCTGAACGTGCTGATCAACCTGGGGGCTATAAAGGACGAGGATTTCGTCGAGCGGGAGAGGGCCAGGCTGGACGCGCTGCTGGAGGGCAAAGCCGGGTTGAAAGAGAGGATCTATAAACTAGTGGCAGAGAAGTTATGAGAACACTCACTCAGGTGACAGTCACCTCCGAGGTGACTGTCACCTGAGTTCGCTCATTAAAAAAAGGCCATTCCTCCCTTTAGTTAACCAGGGGAGGAATGGCCAATAGGATTTGGGGGGCGGCAGACCCCGCTTTTCTCTCTTGTTGTGATGCCCTGCCGCTTGTGCTTGTGGTGGATGCTCAGACCGTTACCTGGTGGAACGCTCTGGCCGGAGTGATGCGGAATGCAAACTCTATCCCGAATCGAGTTTGCCGCTGCGCTGCTTCTAGCACTTTGCGCATGAGCATCACGTTGGTCATAGGGCCGATGCCGCCGGGAACGGGGGTGATGGCGCTGGCGACCTCCTTGACGGCCTCGAAATCCACGTCGCCAACCCACCTATCACCCAGTTTAGCGAAGCCGAAATCGAGCACCGTGGCACCCGGCTTGACCATCTCCGCGGTGATCAGATGGGCTACCCCTGTGGCAGAGCAGAGGATGTCGGCCTCGCGGGTCATCTCGTATAAGGGGTTGGTGTGGAGCTCGCAGATGGTTACCGTGGCCCAGTGTTGCACCAGTAGAAGGGCCATGGGTTTGCCCACCAAAGGACTGGCGCCCACAACTACTGCCCGCTGACCATCAATGTTGATCCCGTAATGCTTCAGGATCTCCAGGCCAGCCAACGGGGCGGAGGGTACAAAATAGGGCCCTACGTCCTGTGCCCGGTCAACGAAGGCGGCCTGAGCCAGCCGTCCAGCGTTCAAGGGATGGACACCATCTACATCCTTGGCCGGCTCAAGGGCTTCGACCACCGCCGCGTCGTTAATGCTTTTGGGCATCGGCTTCTGGACTATGATGCCGTGTACTCCCTTGTCGGCGTTCAGCTCCCGTACTCGGTCTATCATCTCCTCTTCGCTCACATCCGTGGGCAGGATATGGGACTGAAAGGCTATGCCTACTCGCTCGCAGGTTCGCTTGATCATCTTGGCATAGCTGACCGAGGCCGGATCCTCACCTGCACGCACCAAAGCCAAAGCGGGAACGATACCTTCTTCCTTTCGGAACGAGGCTACGTCTTCTTTAACTTTGGCTGTGATTGACTTGGCTAATGCTCGCCCGTCTAAGATTTTCGCACTCATTTTCTCTCCTCCCCTAAAATATTTTTTCATTCGTATTCGTGTATACTATAGCACATTAGTTAAAAAATATCATCGTCCGAAACATTCAACTTATTTCGTATTTTGCGCTTAGTAAAGGTGTGGTGAAGGTGTATGAACTTGTCTTCAATATAAGCATTTCTGCGTAGGTCATTATCCCTCAAGATTCGTAGCTCACTTGTGTTTAGCTTTGGACAATGATATAATCTTGCGGGGAGGAATGGTGGAATGTATGGATAAGATCAGGATCCTATTGGCCGACGACCATGCTTTGGTGCGGGAGGGTACCAAGGAACTGTTGGAGCGGGAGGCTGATCTGGAAATAGTAGCTGAGGCCGACGATGGAAAGACGGCCGTCCAGTTGGCCACTAAACGGCGCCCCGACGTGGTTATCATGGATTTCGCCATGCCCAAGCTCAATGGCATCGAAGCCACCAAGCAGATCAAGGCTATTGATCCGAGCATTGCTGTGCTGGTGCTCACCGCCTATGACAACGAACAGTACATCTTCGCCTTCCTGGAGGCGGGTGCCGCCGGCTATCTGTTAAAGGACGTTCACGTAGATGAACTGATCAAAGCTATCCGGGCTGTGCACGTCGGGGAGTCGATACTTCACCCGGCGATCGCCCGCAAGGTGATTAATCGTTTCGCCCAGCCCGCAGAAAAGCGCGGTAAAGAGAACGCTTTGGATCAGCTCACCAAGCGGGAGCTAGAGGTTCTGAAACTGGCTGCCAAAGGGATGTCGAACCGTGAGATCGCGCTCGATCTCTCTATTAGCGTGCGAACAGTACAGACGCATCTGAGTAACATCTTCACCAAGATAGGGGTTGGTTCACGCATCGAAGCGGTGATATACGGCCTCAGACAAGGTTGGTTCACCCTCGAGGATCCGCTCTAAATAAAGGGTTATTTGCCACTGTTGAAGCTGGAGCATTGAAAGTATGAATTCGTCCTTAACGTCGTTGTGGAAGCGATGGAAGAAGATTGTAAGTAACCGCAGCTTCTGGATCCTTGTGGTTGTGCTGATCGGCACCACATTTCTCCATTACTATACTCCTCAGATAAGATTACTGGCCTCATACCCTATTACTCGACATGCGGCAGAGCGTATCATTTTTATCCTCGCCGCGGTCAGCGCCACCTTCGCCTTTGGGTACGTGGGTGGGTTGGTGACCCTGGCCCTCGTTGTGCTGCTCATGCTCCCCCGTGTTTTCCTGATCTCATCCCATCCAGTGGATGCCTTTGTAGAGGTAGTTGCCGTTGCCCTCATCGGCTACCTTGCGGTGTGGATGCTTGGCTCCAAGCAAAGGGCTGTTTCGCGGCTGAAGACGATCAATACCATTACCACCGTGTTGACCCAATCCCTTGAGCTGGAACAGATTCTGAACGATGTCCTGGATAGGATTTTGGACGTAATGGATGCGGAAGCTGGCGCGGTGTATCTTCTGGATAAAGAGGAGCAGGGATTGACGCTGATTGCTCATCGGAACTTGCCAGCGGAGGTGATAGAAACTGCGAGCGGGTTGAAATCGGCCAGGATGCTTACCCGTTGCGAGGGCTTTAAATATCAGTTGTCTATGCCGTTGCGCTCGAAGGGCAGTGTTAATGGCTTGCTCGTCGTGGGTAACCCAGAGCCCTCTCCCGCTCTTCGCAGGGAAGTGAAGCTGGTAACCACCGTTTGCAACGCAATCGGCGTGGTCGTTGAGAACGCCCGGCTGTACCAAAATATTGCCCGGCAATTACAAACCGAACGATGCGTGTGCGAGGTAGTTGAGGAAATCACCTCTGAACTGGAGTTAGACAGGGTTCTCCCCAAGGTAATGCAGATCGCCGAAGGGCTGGTAGGGGCCGATGGGGGTGTTGTGGCCTTGTGGGACGAGGAGAGAAATGTCATTACCTACCCGTATCTTCACAATTTGCCCCGGGCACTGGCCGAGGTAACGGTGTCCGAGGGAGAGGGACTATCTGGGGAAGTAATGAGCACTGGTCGCCCCATAGTTGTTGATAATTATCAGACTTATGCCAAGTCTGTGCCGGCCTTTGTCCAGGCTGGCCTCGCCAGCGTGGTGGCGGTGCCCATCGTGAGCGGCGTGAGGACGTTTGGTGCGCTGAGCCTTTTCAGTATCAATAAGACGAGAGTGTTTTCTGATAGAGAGGTGACCATCCTCACGGCTATAGGCCGCCAGGCCGGTATCGCGATTGAAAATGCGTACTTGTATGAAAATATGCGTTTCTACGCTCGCCGAATTACCCGGGCACAGGAAAACGAGCGCCGGCGCATCGCCCGCGAGCTTCATGATGACACGATTCAATCCTTGATTGTACTTTCGCGCCGCCTGGAGACCCTGGCGACCTCCAATGGACAACTGTCTAAAGCTACCGCTCAAGGTCTCATGGAGCTGCGGGAATTGACGGGAGGTGTGATACAGAGAGTGCGGCGCTTTAGCCAGGACCTGCGGCCTTCCATCCTAGATGATCTTGGCCTCCTGCCTGCATTGGAAGAATTGACGGCTGATTTGAATCATCAGACTGGTCTTCAGGCGGAGTTTCGAGCGTTGGGTGCAAAACGACGCCTTTCATCCGAAGTGGAGCTTACACTGTTTCGTATAGCACAGGAAGCATTAAATAATGTCAGGAAACATGCTCGAGCGACCAGAGTCGTGCTCACGGTGGAGTTCATCAACGGTGCTGTCCAGATGACGGTGCAGGATGACGGCAAAGGATTTATCCCCCCTAAATTGACTGAACACCTGGTGGCCGTGGGTAAGCTTGGACTGCTGGGCATGTATGAACGAGCCCGGTTGATTGGGGGCACGCTCACAGTGGAGTCGGCACCTAGCCAGGGAAGCAGGGTGATTGTCAAAGTGCCAACCTGAGCGCTGTAAGAGGATCGTTTTTTAGGTCAAATGGGATCGAAGGGGCAGGCAATAGGTTGGATGTAGAAACAGCCATCGAAACCAGGATAAAACCCCAACTCATTAAGACCTTTGGCCAACGTGGGGCTAATTCCTTACTGACCTGGGCCACGATTGCTTACGTGACTACCAATGGGGACGAAAAAGAGAGATATAGAGCTTTTGTGCACTCTATATGCTCCGATGATCGCGTTGTCAGGGAGTGTGGTGAAAGGGTTGTAGCAAGGTGGGAGGAGGAGTGGAAAGCCTTAGTGGCTTAATTGCTTAAGTAAAGCCCGGCCTTTGTTTAATAAGCAATAGCGGAAAGGGAGGCGACCACCATGACAGCGAAGATCTTAGATGGTAGGGCATTGGCTAAAGAGATCGAGAAAGAGGTCATCGCCGACACAGAGGCTTTCAGAGAGACTCAAGGCTTTCCCCCCACCATCGCCGTGGTGCGGGTCGGCGAGGATCCGGCTTCGGTGAGCTACGCCAGGATGATAAAGAGAAACTTCGAGCGGGTAGGGATGGGATTCAACCTGCACGTCCTGCCCGAGTGGGCCAGCCAGGAAGAGGTTATAGATCTGATAACCTGGCTCAACGTTGACGATGCGGTACATGGCATCATGATCCAGGAGCCTATGCCCAGGAGCATTGATGCCGCAGCGGTTAGACTCGTTCTCTCGCCGGAAAAGGATGTCGACGGAGTGAGTCCCATCAATGCGGGGCGGTTGGCCTTAGCGGCCCCCATGGGAAGGCCCTCCGGCGTACAGGATTATCTGGTGCCGGCCACCCCACTTGGCGGATTGGAGATACTGAAGCGCAGCGGGATTCAGATCGAGGGCAAGCACGCGGTCGTCGTCGGCCGCTCCAACATCGTGGGGAAGCCAATGGCTTTTCTGCTCATGCAGCACCAGGCCACGGTGACCATTTGTCACTCGCGCACCGAGAACTTACCAGCCGTCTGCCGGGAGGCCGACATTCTGTGCGCCGCCGTGGGCCGGGCGAGGATGATTAAAGGCGACTGGATCAAACCTGGCGCGGCAGTGATTGACTTCGGTGTGAACTTCGTGGATGGCAAGATGTGCGGCGACGTGGATTTTGATGAGGCAGTAAAGGTGGCGGGGGCTATCACTCCCGTTCCCGGCGGCACCGGCCCCATGACCAACGTGATGCTCATGAAAAACGTGTTGAAGGCCGCGCACCGGCAGGTCAAACAGTGAGTGTACGTCGCGGCTAAGCAGAGGTCTCATAAAAGCATATCACAAAGGCATGAAAAAGGAGGAAACATGGCGAAGCGGAAGATGATCGTCAAAGTGAGGGAGAAAGTTCCCAGCGACATCGAGATCGCCCAGGAAGCAAACCTGCGCCCCATTATAGAGGTGGCGAAAGAGGTTGGACTGCTGGAGGACGAGCTGGACCTGTACGGCAAGTACAAGGCCAAAGTCCATCTGAGCGTCCTGGAGCGGCTGAAGGATCGTCCTAATGGCAAGTACATTGACGTGACGGCCATCACTCCCACCCCGCTGGGCGAGGGTAAGACCGTCACCACCATCGGTGTGAGCGAGGGGCTGGCCTACATTGGCAAGAAGGTGTTCACCTGCATTCGCCAGCCTTCTCAGGGGCCGACTTTTGGAATCAAGGGCGGCGCGGCTGGTGGCGGCTACAGCCAGATCGTGCCCATGGAGGACTTTAACCTGCACCTGACCGGGGACATCCACGCCGTGGGCGCGGCCCACAACCTGCTGGCGGCGGCCATTGATAACCGGATGGCGAAGGAAGCCCGTTGGAGCACCAATTACCTGGCGAAGGCGTTGTGCCCGGACGATGAATACACACCCTCCATGCGCAAGCGATTGGAAAAGCTGGGCATTAAATCGGAAAGGCCATCCGATCTGAGCGACGAGGACAAGGAGCGGATGTTCCGCCTGAACATTGACCCCGACGCCATCCAGTGGCGGCGGGTCGTGGACGTGAGTGACGCGGCCTTGCGCAGCATCATCGTCGGCCTGGGCGGCCCTAACAATGGCCTGACGCGCGAGGCGGGGTACGACATCACGGTGGCCTCCGAGATCATGGCTGCGCTGGCCATGTGCAACGGCCTGGCCGACCTGCGAGAGCGCATGGGACGCATCATCATCGGCACGAGCAGGAAGGGCGGGCTGCGTTACCCCCGACCGGTGGAACCGATCACGGCCGAGGACTTGAACGTGGCCGGAGCGATGACCGTGCTGCTCAAGGATGCCATCATGCCTAACTTGATGCAGACTTTGATGGGTAGTCCGGCCTTTGTCCACTGTGGTCCCTTTGCCAACATTGCCCAGGGTAACTCCTCTATCATCGCTGACAAAATCGCCCTCAAGCTGGCCGACTACGTGGTCACCGAGTCCGGCTTTGGCGCCGACTGTGGGATGGAAAAGTTCATGAACCTCAAGTGTCGCGTCAGCGGGCTGGTTCCCAACTGTGTGGTGTTGGTCTGCACCGTCCGTGCCCTCAAGATGCACGGCGGCGGCCCCAAGGTCGTCGCCGGCAAGCCGCTGGACAAGGCATATACCCAGGAGAACCTGGAACTGTTGGAGAAAGGCTTGCCCAACCTGCTGCAGCACATTGAAAACGCGCTCAAGTTCGGTGTGCCGGTGGTGGTGGCGATCAACCGCTTCATTACCGACACCGACGCCGAGATCGAACTGATTCGCAGTCGGGCCAAAGAGACGGGCGCCGAGGATGCCATCATCAGTGAAGTGTGGAAGAAAGGCGGCGAGGGTGCTGCCGCACTGGCCGAGGCGGTGGTCAAGGCCTGCGAAAAGCCGACCAACTTCCGGTTCCTCTACTCGGACGACATGTCCATCAAGGAAAAGATCGAGACTATCGCCCGCGAAATCTACCGCGCCGACGGGGTGGACTATACGCCCGAGGCGGAGGCCAAGATCAAGCTCTTCACCGATATGGGGCTCTCCCACTTGCCGCTGTGCATGGCCAAGACCCACCTCTCGTTCACCCATGATCCGGCCATTAAGGGCACGCCGCGTGGCTGGAGACTGCCCATCAGGGATGTGCGGGCCAGTGTAGGCGCTGGCTTCATCTTCCCAATATGTGGCCCGATCAGCACCATGCCCGGCCTGCCCACCCGCCCGGTGTTCACCGATATAGACCTGGATCTGGAGACGGGCCGCGTAGTCGGATTGTCCTAGCCCTATGATCCTTAAAGCGGGGGGGAGCTCACCCCCCCCGCTTTCCCGTCCTTATTTTACATGTTTTACAGGTGCACAGGTCTGTGGTATAATCGGCACGGGGATTCGGGGTGCGACTCCTGTTCGTGCTGCCTCGAATAACATTGAAACGGTAATACGTCTACTCAACTTTTACCAGAGATTCGTGAGGAGGTCACAACCGTGGATAAAACTGTCTTGCACGTACCAAAAATGTACGCCGACCATCACGTCAAAGCCGTGCGTGAGGCTTTGCTGCAATTGGATGGTGTAGAGGACGTCATGGCCAGCAGCGCTTTCAAGCGAGTTACCGTTAGTTACGACTCGACCCGCCTGAATCCGAGCGCGATAGAAGAGGCCCTGCGATCAGCAGGCTATGGGCCTGGGGAGGATTGGGAACTCCCCAGTTTACCTGAGGGAAAAGATGATAAATCCCCCTGGTTCCAGTTGATCCAGCGGGTTACAGAGACGAACATGCTGGATTTGCAAATGTCCGGAGATTTCCGCAAGTACTAGCCGCTGGCAGTGTAGTTATTCGCGCGAGCTCGTAATTGCGTGACAAAAGGAGAGAATGATGGCAAATGAGAGGAGTATAGACCCGGCGGTTGTTGAAGTCCTGGAGATCGCCGAAGCTGAAGGTATTTCTACCGCTTTTAGTCGCGCCGCAAAGATGAAGCCCTGCCCCATTGGACACAAAGGGGCCTGTTGTAAGAATTGCTCCATGGGCCCTTGTCGCTTGACAAAGGAAGGACAGAGGGGCATCTGTGGGGCCACCATCGAGACAGTCGCTGCCCGCAACCTGGTGCGTATGATAGCGGCAGGGGCCTCCGCTCACTCCGACCACGGACGCGACATGGCCCTGACCCTGCTGGCCGCCGCTGAGGGCGAGGCTCCTGATTACCAGATTCGCGACGAGAAGAAACTCTTGGAAGTGGCCAAGCTGCTGGGCGTGAAAACCGGGGACCGCGAGACTATGGAGATTGCCAAAGACGTAGCCGAGGCCGCCCTGTCACAATTTGGCCAGCAACAGGGGGAGATTATCTATCTCCATCGGGCCCCGAAGAAGCGCCAGGAGATCTGGCACAAGTTGGGCATCGCCCCCCGGGGTATTGACCGCGAAATAGTGGACGTCATGCACCGCACCCACGTAGGGAACGATCAGTGGTACGAGAGCCTGTTGATGGCCGGGTTGCGCACTGCCCTGGCCGACGGGTGGGGTGGCTCGATGCTTTCCACCGACATCACCGACATCCTTTTCGGCTCCCCTGTCCCGCTCACGGCCAGGGTAAACATGGGGATGTTGAGCGAGGACGAGGTGAACATCGTCGTCCACGGTCACGAGCCGGTCCTCTCGGAGATGATTCTGGTGGCGGTCAACGACCCAGAGATGATCGAGTACGCCAAGTCGAAAGGAGCGAAGGGCATCAACTTGACCGGCATCTGCTGCACGGCCAACGAGACATTGATGCGCCAGGGAGTACCTACCATCGGCAACTTCCTTAGCCAGGAATTGGCCATGATCACCGGGGCCATTGAGCTGATGATCGTGGATATCCAGTGCATTATGCAGGCCCTGGCTCCCCTGGCCGATCAGTTCCACACCATTCTGGTCACTACCTCGCCCAAGGCCCATATTGAGGGATCCACCCACGTGGAGTTTGACGAACACCATGCTCTGGAGATCGCCAAGAAGATCGTGAAGATGGGGATTGACAACTTCCCCAACCGTAAGGAAACGCGCATCCCGGAGCAGGTCAATCACCTGGTAGCTGGGTTCTCCCACGAGTACATCAACTACGCTCTGGGTGGTTTTTACCGGGGCTCCTTCCGCCCCTTGAACGATGCCGTCGTCCAGGGGCGGCTGCGGGGGATAGCGGGTGTG
>JAGGZG010000004.1 GCA_021162125.1 Anaerolineae bacterium | reverse complement strand
TCGGATGAAACGTGGTATACTTCGGCGGTCATATACAACCATTGCACATAATACACCTCAGGGAGGCAAAATTCATGGGCGGATTCATCGTCGCGGTGGATCTGGGAGGCACTCAGATTCGTACTGCCCTCTGCCGGGAGGACGGCACCATCATCAAGCGCATCAGTGATCTTACTCGCGCAGCCGAAGGGCTTGACGCGGTGCTGGACCGTTTGATCGGGTCGGTCTACGCTGTCCTCCCGGACCGTGTTGAGGATGTCGAGGCCATCGGAGTGGCTGCCCCCGGTCCCCTCGACCCGCGAACTGGTGTCGTGATCTCCGCGGGCAATCTTCCCGGCTGGACGAACGTACCCCTCAAAAACATCCTGGAACGAGAGTTCGGCGTGCCGGCTTACGCAGGCAACGACGCGAACGTCGCTGCCCTGGCAGAGCAGCGATTTGGGGCGGGACAGGGTATCCACGACCTGGTGTACATCACGGTAAGCACTGGCATCGGCGGGGGAATTATCGTGGATGACAGGATGGTCCTGGGTAGCCGAGGCCTGGCCGCTGAGGTAGGTCACCAGATTGTGTTTCCCGATGGGCCACGCTGTACGTGTGGCGGCAAGGGTTGCCTGGAAGCCATCTCGTCTGGGCCAGCCATCGCCGCCTACGCCGTAGAGCGGATCAGCGCCGGCGAGCCCAGCGTCCTCACCGCGATGGTAGACGGTGACTTAAACCGCATAACCGCCCGCTTGGTTAATGAAGCAGCCCAGGCGGGGGACGCGCTGGCACAACAGGCATTCCATCGAGCGGGGTTCTACCTGGGGCTGGGCATCATCAGCCTGATGCACATTCTGAACCCGGCGATCTTCATCCTGGGCGGAAGCGTGGCCCTGCACAGCGGCAATTTGCTCTGGGAGCCGATGCACAAGGTCATTCGCGAGCGGGCGATGTCGCCTCTGTATTGGGAACACACACCCATTGTACCAGCGGCCCTGGGCGACGACGTGGGACTGCTCGGTGCGCTGGCATTGGTGCTGGCGGAGCGGGGCACAGTTTAGCAGAGCAGCCCGTTTACTGGCCGCCGAGGGGCAGCGTCACCGTACAAATTGTCCCTCCCTCCGGGCCACTCCTCACCTCCAACTGCCCCCCGTGGCGCTTCACAAATTCGCGAGCGATGGGCAATCCCAGGCCGAAGCCCTGGGGTTTGGTGGTGAACAAAGGGTCGAAGAGACGAGCCTGGTCCTCAGCGGGGATGCCGGGGCCGGTGTCAGAGACAGTAATCCACACTGCCTGTCCGTCATTGCTCAGGCCAGTGCACACCGTCAGTCTCCCGCCCGCGGTCATGGCCTCTATTGCGTTGACCAGCAGTTTTCCTAAAGCGCGGGCGATCTGCGCCTGGTCTGCCTCGATCAAGGGCAAACCGGGCGTCAGCTCGGCGGCTATTTCCACACCGCTCGGATGGGCCAACCCGGACAGTACGTCACTAACGAGCTGGTTAACGTCCAGCGGACGCCGCGCTGGTTCCTTCACCATTGAGAAGTCCATCAGGTCAGCGACGACCGCGCTGGCCACGGCCACCTCGCGCTCCATCAGATTCAGGTGCCTGGTCACCTTCTCATCAGTATCGCCCAGCCGTAACCGCAGGTAGTAGGTGGAATTCACGAGTACAGCCAGCTTGTTGCGCACCAGGTGGCCCACCTTGCGCACCAACGGGCCAAGCGTTGCCGCTTTCGCGGTCTCTTCTGGCAACTCGTCGCTCACCATCACACTTCACCAGCTTTCAGGGACAGACTGTGGCGATAAGGTTGAGCAACCGGTCCATCGCCAGAGGTTTGGACAGTACCTCGCGAGCCCCCGCTCGCAGGGCCTCTTGAACGAGGTCGCTAGTTGCATAGGCGGTCATCATGATCGCCTTCACCGCTGGCCGCCATTTCAGGATCTCCCGATAAGCTTGTACTCCACCCATCCTGGGCATACGCAGATCCATCAATACCAACGCGAAGTCCTCTTTCTGGATGCAAGCCACGGCCTCCACGCCATCGCTAGCGATGACGGTGCGGTAGCCCAGTGCTTCCAGGACGTCGGACAGTGTCTCGCAAATCGCATCGTCGTCGTCAACGATGAGGATACTCCGTCTAGCACTCATGACTCCCCCCATTTCTACTTGGCACGGGCACAATCTTTCACTGTACCTGTTGAGCATCCACCGTTCACTACCGGACACTTTTCCTGAAAGCTCGATTTTTTTTCACGGGATCACGCCCGAACTTCGTTACTCCGACTCCGTCTCTGGTATGAAAATTGGCAAACGCACCGTGAAGGTTGTGCCCTGGCCGACCAGGCTCTCCACCTCAATCGTCCCCCGGTGCCGCTCCACGATGCCCTGACAGATGGCCAGCCCCAGGCCAATGCCCCGTTCCTTTGTGGTGAACAGGGGCTCGAAGATACGCTCCAAATGCTCCGGCGGGATGCCCATCCCAGTGTCCCTGAAAGCGACCTCCAAGTATTTGCCCTCGCGGGCGGTAGAGATGTACAGCATGCCCCCTTCTGGCATGGACTGACAGGCATTCACGATGAGATTGCGAAACGCCTGCTGGAGCTGTTGACCGTCGGCCCAGATGTGCGGCAGCTTTTTCGCGCGCGTACGTACCATTTTGACTTCCGCCGGCACCTCGATGCTAGCCAACGTCTGATCCAACAGGGTCTCGATGTCTACCTCGGTCAGAGTGGGCCTGTGCACCCTGGAGAAATCCATCAGGTCAGTGATGATCTTGTCCGAAGCCCCAATCTCCTGTTCCAGGATGCGCAGGTGTTTTTTCACCTTCTCGTCGGCATCCGCCAGCTTCAGGGATAAGAAGTACGTAGATTGGCGCATCACCCCCAGCGGATGGCGCAACTCGTGAGCCACGCTGGCAGCAAGTTGACCGATAGCAGCCAGCCGCTCAGACCGCAGTAACCGCTCCTGGGCCCGCCGTAGCTCTCGGGTGCGCTCCTCGACCATGCTTTCCATGTGCTGGTAAAGTAGCGCGTTCTCTCGAGTTACGGCCAACTGGCCGGCAAGCGTGCTTAACAGGGGCAGGTGGTCCTCAGTAAGGTCCTGCCGCTGTGTGCCCCACACGTCCAGCACTCCCAGCACCCGGTCGCCAATGGACAGGGGTACACACAGCTCCCAAACAGCCCCAGCCCAATCGGCGACAGCGCCCAATGATCCCTCGTCCGCCGCCAGGAGGCAACCCGCACCGCTGTGGAGCACCCGCCCGATGGGATCTTCAGCCTCCTGCACCGTAATCGCCCGTGCTATGTCAGGGTGCATCCCGCGCACGGCAGCCACCATCAGGTGGCCGGGGCAGGTCTCGTCACGCAGCAGTACCGCCCCCCCGTCAGCCCCTGTCTCCTGCACAGCGAAGTCCAACGCCAGCTTGTTGAGCTCTCCCAGGTCCACCTCAGAGGCCAGCCGCTTGGTCACTTCGAACAAGGGCAGGAACGCTTTCAGCCGAATATTCTCGCGGATCAGTCGCCGCTTTTCCACGGCGTGTGCCACTATGGCCAACAAGTCCTCCACATCGGTCGGCTTGAGCACGAACCCCTCCGCTCCAAGCTGAATAGACTTGATGGCCATCTCCAACGTTCCGTGGCCAGTGATGACCACGGCCGCGATCTCCGGATCAAGAAATTTGGCCTGACGCAATACCTCCAGCCCATCCACGCCCGGCATTTTCACGTCGGCGAGCAAGATGTCAAACTGCGCCGCTGTTAGCCGTTCGATAGCATCTTTCCCGCAGAAAACGCCCTCTACCCGGTACCCGGCATCTTCCAGTACGTTCACAAAGAGATCTACGACCAGAGGATCATCGTCAACCACGAGTACACGCTCGTTCACTTGAGCCTCCCTTGCCAGATCACCTCCTTGCTCCTGATCTCCCTCCCCATCTCTAATGATACACCACTCGCGCCCCTGTGTCAATCCCCCCATTGTCCTGCCAACTTTTGCCCAAAACGGCAAAGTGTATTATACTGACCAGCAACCATTCTGCAACGAGGTGAGACCGTGTACGATGTCATCGTCGTCGGAGCAGGGCACGCTGGCTGCGAAGCAGCCCTGGCCGCCGCCCGCCTGGGCGCACGAACCCTGCTCCTGACCATGAACCTGGACCTCATCGCCCAGATGCCCTGCAACCCCGGTATAGGGGGGCCTGGTAAAGGCCAGTTGGTGCGGGAGATTGATGCCCTGGGCGGGGAGATGGCGCGCGCCATTGACCGCAATTTCATACAGATTCGCCTGCTGAATATCTCCAAAGGTCCAGCAGTCCAGGCCCTGCGGGCCCAGGCCGACAAACGGCTCTACTCCCTGGCCATGAAACACACCCTGGAGCGTACACCCAACCTGGACCTGAAGCAGGCCAGGGTGGAGCGGCTACTGGTGCAGGGCGACCAGGTGCAGGGAATAGTCACTCATACCGGGCGCACCTATCAAGGCCGTACGGTGGTGTTGACCACGGGTACGTTCCTGGCCGGGCGCATCCTGGCGGGTGAGCACGCCTGGCCCGCCGGCCGGGCTGGAGAGTTCCCAGCGACTGGCCTCTCCGCTTCGCTACGCGAACTGGGCTTCACGCTGGTCCGCTTGCAGACCAACACCCCACCTCGCGTTGACGCACGCACAATTGATTTTTCACAGACCGTGCCTCAACCGGGCAGCGACACCCCGCTCTATTTCAGCTTCGAGCCGCCGGTTCTCGACAATCAATTCCCACACCCTAATCCCATCTACCCTATTCCTCGCCCGACTTCCTGGCGGCCGCAGATCCCCTGCTATCTGGTGCGTACCAACGAACTGACTCATCGCATCGCACGAGAGAACCTTCATCGTTCGCCCATCGCCCCCGGTGCTATCGAGGCCGTCGGCCCGCGCTACTGCCCCTCTTTCGAGGAGAAGATTGTCCGTTTCCCAGACAAAGCCAGCCACCAATTGTTTCTGGAGCCGGAGGGCTGGGCCACGGGTGAGGTATACGTGCAGGGATTCTTCACCGCCCTGCCGGAGGATGTGCAACTGGCCATGCTGCACAGCATCCCCGCCCTGCGCGAGGCGGAGATCATGCGCGCCGGTTACGCCATCGAGTACGACTACGTGCCTTCACATCAGATCAGCGCCTCGCTGGAAAGCAAGCTCATCGCGGGGCTGTTCCTGGGCGGGCAAATTAACGGCACGTCCGGCTACGAGGAAGCGGCAGCCCAGGGGCTCATCGCCGGCATCAACGCCGCGCGCCGGGTAGCGGGCAAACCGCCCCTCATCCTGCGGAGAGACCAGGCTTACATCGGCGTGTTGATTGACGACCTGGTGACTAAAGAAATCATCGAGCCATACCGCATCATGACCTCACGGGCCGAGTATCGCCTGTTGCTGCGCCAGGACAACGCCGACCTGCGGTTGACGCCCATCGGCTACGAGGTGGGCCTGGTATCGCGGGCGCGCTACGAGAAAGTGGAGGCCAAGCGGGCGGCTATCGCTGCGGAGTTAGCTCGGCTGAACGCTACCTGGTTGCGGCCCAGCGCCGAGGTCAACGAACGGTTGCGCGCGGCGGGGCTGCCCCCATTGACCGACGGAGCTAACGCTTTGCAGCTCCTGCGCCGGCCGGAGGTCTCCTACGAACTCATTGCCGAATTGGCCCCCGGTTCAGCATCGCTGACGGACGAGGTCATCGAGCAGGTGAGCATCGAAGCCAAGTACGCGGGTTACATCGCCAAGCAACAGCGCGAGGTCGAGCGCTTGCGCCGGCTGGAAGAGCGTCCCATCCCTCCCGACTTCGACTACAATGCCGTGATCGGCCTGCGCAACGAGGCCCGCGAGACACTGATGCGTTTCCGTCCGGCCACCGTCGGCCAGGCATCCCGCCTGCCCGGGGTGAATCCACCGGATATCTCCATCCTGCTCGTTTACCTGGAACGCGCAGCAGCAAGCCCCCCATAAGCTGACGTGACAAAATCACGGGATGGTGGTATAATAGCGCCGTTCTGTTCGCCCGGCGGATAGAACGGCGTAAATCTCGAAATAAGGAGAACACGAGAATGTCACTGGAAAACATCGGGCCGATCTTGACGATCATCATCGCTTTCACCGGGGCCTTCTTGGCCGCGTTCTGGGTTAGCCTAGTAATCTGGACCTTCCGCGACATCCGCGCTCGCTCGCGTGACATCTTCGCCCAACTGCTGGCTTCCCTCCTGGTATTGATCTTCGGGCCACTGGGACTGGGCCTCTATCTCATCCTCCGTCCCAGGGAAACTCTGGCCGAGGCGTACGAACGCTCCCTGGAGGAGGAAGCTCTGCTGCAGGACATCGAGGATCGCCAGGTCTGTCCCGGCTGTAAGCATTCTATCGAACCAGACTTTATGATCTGCCCTTACTGTCACACCAGGCTGCGTAAACTCTGTCCTCATTGCGGGCGGCTTCTACACCTGCGCTGGAACGTCTGCCCCTATTGTGGTGGTCGTCCCTCGCCCTACACCTCCACCGGCCCGTCGGCCACTGAACCAGAGGCCGACGAATGGGAAGCCCCGCAGCCCAGTGCGCTCCCCCTGGAGGCCGCGCCAGCACCCACAGCCGAACCAGATCGCGAGGCAGAAGTTCCGCCACGGGAAGGCGAGACGGAGCCTGCGCCCGTCGGTCGCCGGACGTGGGGCCGGCTGACTCTCGGACCGTCCTCACCAGCCACACCATCGGATGAGCCGGAAGATTGGGCGTGAGTGTTCAGGGCTTCAGTTTCGATGCCCTACCAAAATGGCCGCCGTACCCCAAGAGGCACGGCGGCCATTTTATTCACATCGTAGCGGATGGATTTAGCTATTCGACCGGGCTACCGGTGGCGAACACATTCCCGTAACTCACCGCATCCTCCCAGTCGTTCCAGGCCCACAGGGTGAAGGCGCTCTCCTCGCCAGGGGCGAGCTGATCGCTATCCGGCCAGCCATAAAGGATAGTGACCACGTTCCCACTCGCGTCGTAAAGAGTGGCGTACACGTAAATGTCGGACACAGCCGAATCCAGATTGTTGCGGACAGTGCCCTTCACGCTGAACTCATCCTTCGCCGGGCCACCGCTGTGTTCCACCACCTCGATCATCACCTCGGAGCGTTTCAGGTCCGATAATTTCAGCCACAACTCGTAGGATGCCACATCGTCAACTGTGCCAGTCTCCAAGTCGCCGCCCCAACTGAAAGACCAGAACGAGGACTTTTCACCTGGAGCCAAGATAGGCCGGTCCAGGAAAGAGTTATCCTCCAGCAGGACGTCGCCGTTGGCATCCAGGAGACGCCAGTACACGTCTATGTAGGTATTGTACGTGCGATCGCTCACGTTGGTCACCTCGGCCGCGATCTGAAAGTCCCCCTCTTCGTCCATCCAGCCACGATAGCTGTTGAACTCCAGGGCTCCATTTAGATCGGTGGCGGTGCCAGGGACTTCCCGCGCCGTGAACTTCATCACTTCTTTGGTAGGCACTACCTGGGGGGTAGCGGTAGGCTCAAATAGCTCCACGCTCCCCGCCATGGTGCGGAAGACATCCAGGTAGGATTCCCACTCCTCGGCAGCGGTCACTCCGGCCATCACGGCTGCCCGCTTCCCACTAATCGTCACTCCTAGAAGGACATGCCAGAGCTGCTCTGTATCCTTATCCACCCAGTGTGCAGGCACGACCAGCACATCTGGCCGCAAAGTCTCGTACTCGCCGATCTCGCCCCCTTCCGGGATGAATCCCTCCTCGCTCAGCAGAGCATCCATCAGTTGCTCCACCGACTCGATAGTCCCTACACCTGTTTCGATATCCGCCAGGGGACCAACGAACACACCGAAGACTGGCCCATCGGTAGGGTCCATCGTATCCAAACCTGACTCCGCCTTTGCAAAGTAAGAGCCTTCCGCTTCGCTCTCCACAAACCAATCCGCCGGATACTGGATGTGGAGGCCAGCCTCCTCGTTGGTGTGGAGTGTCATTTTCCCGGTGACCGGCACGGAGGTGGGCACGGGGGTAGGCGTCTGGGTAGGCGCAGGAGCCCTGGTGGGCTTAAGGATCGCGGTTTGCACGACCACTGCTTTGGTAGGGGCAATCTCCGTAGCCAACTTGGTAAGGTTGCCAAGCTGGCAACTGCACGCCAGGGTTATTACCGCCACCAGCATAGCCAGCGAGAGAGCCACCATGCGACGCACGCTGTTGAGTTTAGTCAATCCGTTCATCTTCCTGAATACAGCCTCATTGTGGGGCTGAGTCCTCCTTCCGCGTTATCACGTAAACGTCCATATCGGGGTGGATTTCCACACAGCATATCTACGTTCATTCTGCCCTCCGAGCACTTCCTCCTTTCCACCCCCGACGGCGATCTCTGACCCTCTCGCAGGTCTTATAAACTCACAAGGAATTAATTACCCTTCCTTCTGCGCGTGACCCAGCACTCTCTCCACGCTCTCGAGCAGCTCTTGCGGGCCGAAAGGCTTGGTCACGTAGTCATCCACTTTGGCAACGTTCATCCACAGGATTTTGTCAATTGGCGCGGCCTTGGCTGTGACCACGATCACCGGGATGTCTTTGAGCTCTACCTCGGCTCTCATTTGATGAAAGACGTCGCCACCGTCCATCTCCGGCATCATCAGATCCAGGAGCAACAAGTCCGGGCGTTCACGACGCATGAGTTCCAGGCCCTCACGCCCCCCCTCGGCTCCGATGACCTCGTAGCCTTTGCTTTCCAGGATGAGGCGAATCAGGTCAATCATCTGTGGCTCATCCTCGATGCACAACACCTTGATCTTCTTTTCGGCCATATCAGCCTCCTATTCTGTACATGTCCACCAGGTCGAGGTATAGCTCGTCGTTACCCATTCTTTTCTCTTTGGCGGTGGAGCACTCTCTCGATACTGGCCACCAATTCCCTCTGCCCGAAGGGCTTGGTCACGTATTCATCCACCCCGGCGACTTCCAGGGCCAGCATCACGTCAATGCGTTTGTCCACCGCCGTCACCGGGATCACGGGAATGTCCTGCAGTTCGGGGTCGGCTCGCATCTGCTTGAAGATCATCCAGCCGTCCACTCCCGGCATCATCAGGTCGAGGAGAACGAGGTCGGGTTTTTCACGGCGAATCGCTTCCAGCGCGTGGTGCCCGCCCAGCACGCCAACGACCCGATAGCCCGCTGTCTCCAGCATCACCTGAATCAGTTCGATCACCTCTGGCTCATCTTCGATGCACAATATTGTCCTCTTGGGCTCAGGCATATCTGCTTCTCCATTGGTAACCGTTCAGGTGACCGGCACTCTCCCCCTAATTCTGGTGACATCGGTGTTTGTGATGTCAGTGTGTTGCATAAGTACTTTTAAGGGATTTGTCCTGGTGCCCGGTCGCCGGCCGGAGTCCGCAACTTGTTGCAGAACGGCCCGGACAAACCAACCTCCGGTTAGCCAGAGCACCCCGAACAAGTTCGGGACTCCACTTATGCAACACTCTGGATGTCCTTGAAGCAACAAATTTCAGTCTAGCTTGGCAAGTGCCGGTCACCTTAGTACTCGCGAGCTTGCTCTTCGCCGCGTAACACCCGTAATGCCCCCTGAGCCATGGCCAGCATCTCATCCTCCCCCGGGTATACCAGTATCGGGGCGATCCAGGCCACGCGCTCGCAAATCCACTCGAGCAGCATCTCCGAATGAGCCAGGCCGCCGGTCAAGACGATGGCGTCCACTTCGCCCTTGAGCACCGTGGCCATCAGCCCAATTTCTTTGGCAATCTGGTAGGCCATGGCTTCGTAGATCAGGCGAGCGTGCTCATCGCCATTGGCAATGCGACGCTCCACCTCGGTCGCGTCGTTAGTGCCCAGGTGAGCCACCAACCCACCCTGCCCAACGATTTTCCTGAACATCTCCTCGTAGGTGTAGTGAGTTTTATCATAGGGGGGAACGGAATAGGCCATGCGCAGCACGTCACCCACCGGCAGGCCACCCGCGCGCTCCGGGGAGAAGGGGCCGGTGCCATCCAGCGCCTGGTTGACGTCCACCTGGCGTCCTCGTTTGTGGGGTGCAACCGAGATGCCCCCACCCATGTGCACCACTACCAGGTTGACCTCGGAATAGGCGCGGCCTAGCTCTTTGGCTGCACGGCGCGCTACCATCTTCAGATTCAGGGCGTGGGATAGGCTCCGCCGTTCGATCTCCGGGAGGCCGGAGATCCGGGCGATGGGCTCAAACTCGTCAACGCACACCGGGTCCACAATGAAAGCCGGCACTTCTGCCCGGCGGGCAATCTCGTCGGCGATGATCGCGCCCAGATTGCTGGCGTGCTCCCGTTCCTTGGGGGTGCGTAACTCGGCCAGCATCCTCTCGTTCACCAGGTAGGTCCCGCTTTCGATGGGGCGGAGAATGCCCCCTCTGCCCACAACGGCGTCCAGGGAATCTAACGCAACCCCGTGATCTGCCAACAAGCCCAGCACCGCGTCACGACGAAAGGCGTACTGGTCGAGGATGCGCGGGTAGGCGGCGAGTTCCGCACTCGAATGGCGCACGGTCTCCACGAAAAGGGGCGATTCGTCGTCATAGACGGCGACCTTGGTTGAGGTCGAGCCGGGATTGATGGTCAACACGCGATACATTGAGCCTCCTAAGCGCCTGGCGTATAGTTTACCATATTCTGGAGCGGGTGTCCAACAGGCAGTAACCTCCGCGAGCCCTGAGCCTGCGGGAGGTAGGGGTGTGCTTAACGGTCGAAGTAGATATTCTTGCCGGTAGCCGAGAGGGGGATGCCCATCACAAAGTCGGCGTCAATCAAGCCCATCTCACGGGCCACTACCCCAGCGCGGTACATGATGCGGTTGTCCACGTTGAGCAGAGCGGCCGTCTTCACCGCCGACCCCAGGGCGATTCCCATGTCCAGCAAGCGCAGAGCGCAGTGAGGGCCACGGAACTCACCCTCGAAAGTGTTAGGTTCCGGACATTTCTCGAAACCGCAGGCCCCGCAGTTCAGATCCAGCACATCGGCGTCCTTGAGACCGATGAGCACTACCGCCGCCGAATCGCGCACGTTAGCCCCATCCCGGTCGAAGTTCTTCTTGCCGGTGCGCTCTCCAAATTCGATCATCTTCTCCGCCAGGGCTTGCACTTGCTCTCCCTCAATAATCTCCACCACGATGAAGTCTCGCCCGGCCGACTTGGGCGCGGTGCGCGCGGAGATAGCCATCAACTCAGCTACCATTTTCAGGCCACTCATGTGTGTACTCTCCTCCTAAAAG
>JAGGZG010000187.1 GCA_021162125.1 Anaerolineae bacterium | reverse complement strand
GGGTGACGTGAAGCTGGCCGCGTTCGTGGGTGTCGTCTCTGGATTTCCCGAAGTGATCGTCGCTCTGCTGATCGGCATCCTGGTCGGCGGGTTCGTGGCCCTGTTTCTGCTTCTCACCCGGCGGGCGGGGCTGAAAAGCGGCATTCCCTACGGGCCGTTCCTGGTCGTGGGCGGGCTGGTTGGTTTGTTCTACGGGCCGGAGATCGTGGCCTGGTACCTGCGGGCCTATCGCTGAGATACGAGCGAGGACCGAGATATGGGGGAAAATACAAGCCCCGCCCTCATCGAGGGCGGGGCTTATGTGTTGCAGGTGGCGCATGCGGGATTCGAACCCGCGGTCTTCGCCTTGAGAGGGCGATGTCCTAGGCCACTAGACGAATGCGCCCGATCAGTCGGGTCGTATTCTACCAAGAATTGGGCGGATTGTCAAATTCCTTATCAAGCGGGATAGTGCAACAAGTCGGCGCTACCCACAAGATGTTGGTGAAGAGAAAAAGCGAGGGGATACCCCTCGTACTCCCCAGGGATTTGCTGCGCTATCCCCAAACAATCGGATGAGTGGCCGGCCGGCGTTTCGACCACCTGGCCTTTGAACGGGCGAAGTAGGGGGATCTCCTCAGCAACCAGTAACGGGCAATGGGACGAAACACACGTATCAAATGCCGCCTGTAACCCAGCAGCGCGACCATCTCCCGGACATAGTCGTTGAAATCACGCTGTTGATAACGTAGAAGCCTCTGGCTTTCAGTGGTATCCACCCAGTCTGTGCAGAAAGGTGTCGAGCTAAAAGCTTCTTCGGGCAGCATGCCAATTCCCATCGCGTCCAGTATCTGCTGTACAATCTCGCGATAGTACAACTGGCAACTTGGGCCGCCCCCGATCAGCAGGGTTTTCCCCCATACTTCCTCGCTGCTGACGGCGTTAGCGAGCGCCAGCCCCACGTCTCGCGTGTGCACGAATTCCATCCGGTTATCCAGAGGGACGTCGAACATCGCTGGGTCCAGTTTGATCGCTAATGGCAGCGTGGCAGACAGTCTCAGGATGGTCCATTCTAACCCGGATGCCTTGACCATGTGTTCGCACTCTACTTTGTGGTGCGCATAGTGTTCAATGGGTTGGACTGGGTCCGAAACAGTTCTGGGTGGCGGCTGATCCTGCGTCCTACCGTAGATGTGGTACGACGAGGCAAAGATGATCTTGGGTGGCTCGGGCTGGGCTTTCATCGCATTGAGGAGATTCTGGGTGCCTCCCACGTTGACCTCCCGGGCCCAGTCAGGATGCTCCTCGGACTCAATGCCGGTGACCGAGAGTTTGGGGATGATAAAGGCCAGGTGAACTACGACCTCCTGGCCGTGCACCGCGGCGGCGATGTCTTCTGGGCGACGCAGATCTCCCCACACCACCTCTATCTGCCCATTGAATCTCTCGATGAATCTCCGGGCAGCCTTTTCGTTCGCCCGCGTCTTGAGGTCGAAACACCGCACCTTGTGACCCTGCCTGATCAATTCTTTTAGCGTGCTTGTGCCAATATTTCCAAAAGCTCCGGTCAGTAATACCTCCATGTTATTGTTCTCTCCTCTCTAGACTCTCCAATATCATCTGTACGCCCTTCTGTGCTACTTGTCCCCAGTCGGCCCCGTCGGGGTCGAGCAATCCTTGCAACAGCAGGCCGACGGCCAAAGAGACGATGACCTGGGCCGCCGTATCGGGGTCAACAGGCCGCAGCGTGCCCTCGGCGATGCCGGCCTCGATCATGTCGGAGAAGAAAGCTCGATACCGCCGATAGGGAGCGATGGTCGCCCGCCAGACCGCCGGATCGTGTGCCGCTTTGGTCCAGAACTCCAGGAAGATCGGGAGTTGCTCACCCGCTGCCTCGAAGACGTGCCGGACCATACTGGCCATGCGAAGGAATCCCTCCGGGACGGTCTCCGCTCCGGCGCGGGCTGCCTCCAGTTGCGTGTCCAGTCCTGCCAGCCAACGGTTCAGCAGCTCCAGGAATACGGCTTGCTTGCCGGAAAAGTGGTGGTAAAAGGCTCCCTTGCTCACTCCAGCGCGGCGGCAGATCTCCGCCACGCCGGTGGCGTCGTACCCATACCGGGCAAAGCACTCCTCCGCTGCCTCCAGGATGCGGGTACGGGTCTCCTCTCCTCGTTGTTGTGGAGTCATCTCTCTCTCTCTCTCTCAAAAATACCGACCGGTCGGTATTATATCATAGATTCGCTCTCCGGTCAAGTGCAAGTGGATCATGGGGCGCAAAGGAATCTCTGCCTGGGCACGCCCTCTTTCGCTCAGAGCGTGTGAGGCCCTTTCGTAATTCAACCGACTTGTTCACGGTTGGCGAACAGGCGTCCTGAGCGGAACGGAGTGTAGTCGAAGGAGCCTGTGAGCAGGTTCTGCAAAGTCGCAAAAGTCTCCTTACGACTCCGCTGCGCTCCGCTCAGGATGACCTTTGCTGATCTGCACGAATTACGAAAGGGTCTCACGAGAATCAATCTGCCCGTCGGAAAGCATTCCTATAGGGGGCCTCATCCCATTGGGATGGCTGCCAGGCCGGGGGTGGGTGAGGGCCGCAACGAGACGGCGGTTGTCCGCCTCCAGCCGGGTCCCCACCCGGATGTACTCCGGCAGACCGAAAGAGGCGCAATCCCGCACCAGGATGCGGTGCGCCCATAACTCCCTTCGGGTTCGGGAGCCATCGCCGGTATGGATCAGCATAAAGTTCGTGTCGGTGGGGATTACTTCCAATCCTGCCTGGAGCAAGGAATCGTAGAATGACCTGGTCAGATGGCGCAGTCGCTGCCAGGTGTCACGGTAATAGGCCCCGTTGTCCAGGGCCGCCAGCCCTGCCTCCTGGGCCACGGCGTTGATGCTCCACGGCGGCTGCACCCGGCCGAGAGCTTCGATGACGGACGCCGAGGCCACGACGTAACCCAGCCGCAGACCGGCCAGGGCGTAGTCTTTGGTCATCGAGCGCAACAGGACCAGGTGCTCGCTCTCCAGCAGAGCCGCCGAATCCCACGGCGTTTCCACGAAGTTGACGTATGCTTCGTCCATCGCCAGCAGGCTACCGGCCTCAACGCAGGCTTCCAGGAGCAGGCGCACCTCCTCCTCGCCCAGGTAGACGCCGGTGGGGTTATTGGGATTGCAGAGCCACACCAGCCGGGGGCGGCGCTCTTTCACCCACCGGGCAGCGCCTTCGACGTCGGGGCGGAAGTCGTCCTCCGCCCGGCTCCACCGGCGTTCGACCCTCGCTCCCATCAGCTCCGAAGCCACCCGATACTCGCCGAAGGTAGGAGCCAGGATGAGGACTTCGTCGCCGGGTTCCAGGTAGGCCAGGGCTAGCAGCCAGATGGCCTGGGCCGCGCCGTTGGTGACCAGCACTTGCTTCAGTTCAAGGCCGCTGATGTGCGCCAGCCGCTCTCGCAGGTCGCCGGCCCGGGCGTCGGGGTAACGGGCGATGGCAGCCCGTGCTATGGCCTCCTGGACCGCCGGGGGCGGGCCGAAGGGGTTGGTGTTGACGCTGAAGTCGAGCACCTCCTCCGGCGGGATGCTTTGTGCTCGCAGAGCGGCGTAGTCAAGCCCGCCGTGCTGGGTGGGCTTTAACGTGGCAATGGCTGATCTAGCGACGACAGGCATACATCACCCCCATCAAAGTGATTGTGCAACACACTACCAGGGCCATCGTCCAGTGCACCACACGGAAACATCGCTCGATGGTGCCTGGGTTCAGCGGGCCATCGCCGCCTTCCAGCCGATAGTGGCCTACCTTTTTCAGCGTCACCCCCAGCGCCCCGGCCATCGCCGACATCGTCCAGCCGGCGTTGGGGCTGGCGGTGCGCCCGTGCTGGGCCAGCATCGTGCGCCAGGCGTTGCCGGCGTCCTCCCCCGCCAGCGCCGCAGCGAGCACCACCAGCACCCCCGTCAGCCTGGCGGGCAGCCAGTTCAGCACATCGTCGAGACGGGCGGCGAACTTGCCCAGATACTCCCTCTCTGGGTCCCGATAACCGAGCATCGAATCACAGGTGTTGCAGAAGCGATAGGCCCAGGCCCCCGGCAGCCCACCCAGGGCGAAAAAGAAAAGCGGCGAGGTCAGGCCATCGGTGATGTTCTCGGCCAGGGACTCCACTGTGGCGGCCACGACCAGCGGCGGAGAAAGCTGTGAGGTGTCCCGGCTGACCAGGTGCCAGCCCAGGAGCCTGCGGGCCTCCGGCAGGTCCCCTCCCTCCAGTGCTTCCTGTACCTGGCGTCCGGCCTGAAATAGGGCTTTTACGGAAAAAGTGGCTTTGAGCAAAGGGATGCTACACAGCCACCAGAAGGGGATGTCCAGCGCCGATAACAACGCCCAGGGTAGGCTGAAGAACGCCATCCCCATTATGACTAACATCGCACCGTAGAGAAATTGTCGCTCTCTTCCCCGCCGGGGCCTGTGGTGCCATCCCCACTTGATGAAGCGCCCCATCCAGGCCACCGGGTGAAAAAAGCTGGGCGGCTCGCCCAGGGCCAGATCCAGCGCCAGCGCACTCAACAAGGTGATCATCCGCCAGAGCATAGCGGTTCCCTCTCGATGTAACGTGGCCCACCTCCGATCACCCTGTGCAGGCTATACGCAGACACATCTGGCAGGTGGGAAATGATGTAAGCAGCGGCATCGGTCGCATCCTGAGGTCTCAGCAACACGCCGATGAGGGTGCCGCTGTGGGCCACACAAACCCCCGCTGCGCCGACGGCCTTCGCCAGCCTCACGACTGCCTCCAGTTGGGGCTTGAAGAGGATGCGCTGGTGTGCCTGTGCACTGAGGGTGGCGGCCCTCCCTATCAACTCGATATCCCCCAAGGCGATTCCCGCACGGAGCATAGCAAAAGCCTCCCTGTGAAGCGGGGCCAGATGGCGAAGCACAGCACGGCGGTCGACGCGGTTGAACTCCAGCGTGTCCACCGTACCTCCCCAGTCGAGCGCCAGCACACAGAGGGGAGGCGGTGGCTCTAACGGCTTCATCAGCTTCCCATCCCGATGGGCCAGCAGCGCCAGCCCATCCCAGGCCAGGCTGTCGGTGGGCTCGACCCTGAGCGCCAGGCGGGTGGCCCATTCGGGGGAAATCCGCTCCCCCAGCGCCCGTCCCAACCCAAAGAGGGCAGCCAGAATGTCGGCAGTACTGCTGGCGTAACCTTTGGCCTCGGGCAGGCCGCATCGCCGCTCGACTTTTACGTCCACGTCCCACCGGCCCAGGGCTGCCAGCGCCAACTGAAGGGCCCGGCGTGTCTTGGGCATCGTGGCTGGCGTGGTTATCCGCCCTTCCCCCGGCGTCGTGGTGAGTTCCAGTTCGGCCCTCCGGTCTATGGGGCAGGAGACCAGACAGGGCACGCCATCCAGCGTCCCCTGCACCAGTTCCCCGCAGGCGCCAGGCACGGCGACGATGACTTTCCTCATAAGCCGATTATCTCCCGCAGGCGAGCCATATCCAGGTGGGCCTGGACGTGGTCGGCCAGGCGGTCGTACTCCCGCTCCCGCATCGCAGCGAGCGTTTCTCCGGGGCCTTCGCCCCTCCACCCCAGCGAGCGCAGCCAGGCGCGGCGGAAGGCAGGGTTATCGAAGATGCCGTGCAGATAAGTGCCCCAGACCCGTCCGCCCACCGAAACGGCGCCATCGAGCACATCCACGGCCTCTCCACCCCGGCGTGTGATGCGCAACAGCGGCTGTGTGCCCTCCAGCAGTCTGGAGCGCCCCATATGGATTTCGTAGCCCTCCACCTCAATCCCTTCCAGCCTGGCCAGGAAGCCCTCCCCTCCGATCACCCGAGCCCACACCTGAAAGGTCGCTTTCTCCGGCTCGAAATCCGTATCCACAGGCAAAAGGCCCAAGCCCGGTTGCGCCCCGTCTCTCCCTTCGATACCCAGCGCATCCCGTACCAGGCGGCCCAGCATCTGGTAGCCGCCGCAGATGCCGGCCACCGCCTTACCAGCGCCAGCCAGGGCCACGATGGCCCCATCCAGCCCACGAGAGCGCAGCCAGCGCAGGTCATCGAGGGTGGTCTTGCTGCCCGGAAGTATCACCGCATCGGGTTGTCCCAGCTCTTCCACGCTCTCCACGAAGCGCACCCGCACCCCCTCCTCCATCGCCAGGGCGTCAAAGTCGTCATAATTGGAGATGTGAGGCAGACGTATCACGGCAATGTCCACCTCCTGCCCCTCACCCAGCGCGCGATGGTCCTCCAGGAAAACCGAATCTTCCTGGGCGATGCGCAGGCCGGGCAGGTAGGGGATGACGCCCAGCACTGGCACTCCTCCCCGCTCCTCCAGAATGCGCACGCCTTCCTCGAACAACGCCAGGTCGCCCCGGAACTTGTTGACGATCAATCCCCGCACCAGGCCCCTTTCCTCCGGCTCCAGCAGCCACAGCGTGCCCAGCAACTGGGCGAAGATGCCGCCCCGGTCGATGTCGCCCACCAGCAGCACCGGCGCCTGGGCGTGGCGGGCCACGGCCATATTGACGATGTCCCCCCCTTTGAGGTTCAACTCCACCGGGCTGCCAGCCCCCTCGATGATCACCAGGTCGTAGGCTGCCCGCAATCTGTCCAGCGCGGCGGTGACCGCAGCCCACAGTTCCTTCCTGCAGCGGTAGTAGGACCGCGCCGGGATGGTGCGCCAGGGGCGGCCCATAAGCACGACTTGCGAGCGGGAATCGGCCTCCGGTTTGAGCAGGATGGGGTTCATATCCACGTGGGGTTCAACCATAGCCGCCTGGGCCTGCGCCACCTGGGCACGCCCCATCTCGTGTCCTTCCCGGGTGACGTAGGAATTGAGGGCCATATTCTGGGCCTTGAAAGGGGCCACCCGCAGCCCTTCCCGGGCGAAGATGCGACACAGAGCCGTCACCAGCAGGCTTTTGCCGACCGAGGAGGCTGTTCCGAGCAGCATAAGGGTTCTGGCAGGCATCTCTGCTCTCCGTTCATTCTGGCGGATAGACAAAAGCCTCATGCTTCGCCAACCATTGCCATTCATCCGGGCCAAAGAGCTTTTCGATTATCTCCTGATGAACGGCGGCGGGGTCTATGTCCTGGAAAAGCTCCGGGTGGAACCACCTGGCGTAGTAGAGAAGCCCCACCGGGTAGCGGAAAGTTAGGAACACGTCGGCTTTGATGATGTAGACCCGACCGTTCCTGACCGCCTCGATCTTATCCCATCCGGGCCGGCTCACGATCTCCTGCCATTTTTGCTGCATCTGCTCCAGGGTGGCGTCCCCGCTGATGCGGTTGACGATGACGTCCGGGTTCTGTTTGACCACCCACTCGGAACTCACCCGAGGGGTGTGCACCGGCAGGCCGGCGGCGATGTTGATGCCCCCCGCCTGCGCTATCGGCTTGTGGAAAGAGGTCTCGGCGGAAGCGGTCTTGTAGGGCGAGTGCCACTCGAAGTAGACCCTGGGCTTGGAACCACCTTCCAACTCCAGACGTTTGATCCGCTGGTCAACGACGCCGGTGTAACGCTCCACAAACTGAGCGAGTTCCTCGGCTTTCTCGTTCTCGTCGAACATCAGCCCGAAGTTCCTGATGAGGGTGAGAACCCGCTCAGGATCACTGGTGGAATCAGCGTATGAAGGTATCCCGGCGGCAGACAGTTTCTCCCGGTGCTGGGGGTAGAACATCGGGTCGGCGACCACCAGGTCGGGCTTCTTGCTGATCATCAGCTCGACGTTGCTATTGGCCGAGGACTCGGCCACGGCCTCTATGTCCTTCGTGTAGGAGGGAAAGGTGGAACGAATATCCCGCCCCACCAGCCGATCCTTTGCGCCGAGCGCGCAGATGAGGGCCGTCATACCCGAATTGACAGAGATGACCTTCTCCACCGGACAGGGCACTTCCACGCGGGTGCCGCTCTTGTCGAACACCGTCACGGTCTTCCCCGACGGGGCAGACGTTTTTCCCGTGCAACCTGCCAAAACCAGACAAAACAGCAAGGTGCCCAAAATCGCCAGAATCACTCCGTGCTTTCTCATCGCGCCTCCTTAGAGTAGGGGGAGGCCCGCTGCCGTTCGGTGCGGGCCTCCCTTGTTTCCGTCCGTCGAATTCTTCCTAAAATTGGGATACCAGGTTCTCTATGCTCTTCAGGAAGATCTCCATCACGGCCGGATTGCTGGCCATACCGGTGGCGTTGGTAGCCGGCAGACCCAGCATATTCTTCCAGGAATCCGGGTCATCGCCCATAACGTCGTTGGTGATGTGATCACCCTCGACCATCATCAGTGGGACGAACTTGGCCTTCGACACCCCGACTGCCTGGGCCAGGGGAAAGACCTCTTCCGGTCCTGGCGGCCCCTCGATGGTTGCCACGAACACGTTGTCATAGCGCTCTTGCAGGTACTCATTCATCTGGATGAAGGGGGCGTTGAACTCGGGGTGGTGCTCATTCCCATGAGCCACGAGGATGGTCACCGTATCCTCGCCGCCGAATTCCGGGGAAAGGGCATCGGCCACGTTCTGGATGTTCTCCGGCCAGAAGAGCAACGGATAGCCGAATTTGACGTTCAGGCCGTCGGTGCGGTACGAAAGCACCTGCCGCATCTCGCCTCCAGGCATCACCATAGCGATCTGGACCACCACGTTGGTCTTGCCCTCTTTCCTCAGGTCCTCGTAGACCTCATCCAGGCTTTTTATGGGGGTGTTGCTGTCGAACAAGGTGGTGACGCCAGCTTCCTTCAGCTTCTTGATGATGAAGCCGGCCGTGAAGGCCCAGCGCACCTCATGGTCGGGGAAACGCGCCCTGACCATTTTGTCGAAGTCGTTCAGGTTTGCCTGTCCCTTCTCCATACTGGTGCCAAAGGCGGCGATCACGATCACCGGCTTCTGCTTCGCCGGTTTCTGGGAAGCGCATCCGCCCGCCAGCACAGCCATCAGGGTTACGGTCACCACCAGCACGATGCTCATGATGTTTAACTTCCTGCCTTTCATTCTCACTCTCACTCCCTTCTTTCCTTCGATTTTGAAAAACCCGATTCGCTTATCTTCGGTCGAACACAAGTGTCATCTATCACCCCCTTTCTCCACTCTATTTCGTGTCTCTCACCGAGCGCACGGGCGTTATCAGCGGCACGCCGTCGCCGTCAACGCTCACCCTGGCCTCCACCCCGTAGACGGCCCGGATGACTTCCGCAGTCAGCACGGATGCCGGCCTTCCGGAGGCGTAAACTCGCCCCTGGTGCAGAACCACGATGTTGTCGGCATACCTGGCCGCCAGGTTGAGATCGTGCATGGCGATGATCGTGATCAGCCCTCTCTCCCTGGTCATCCTCTTGATCAAGGTGAGTATTTCCAACTGATGTTGCAGGTCCAGGTTGCTCGTGGGTTCGTCCATCAGCAAGATTCCTGGCCGCTGAACCAGGACCTGGGCTATGGAGACCAGTTGTCGTTGGCCGCCGCTCAGCTCCCTGAGGGACCTCAGGGCCAAATTGGCGATGCCCAACTCCTCCAGCACTTCCAGAGTGATGTCCAGGTCGTCGTCGCTCACCCGCCAGCGCAGAGAGTGCAGCTTCCCCAGCAGGACGGCTTCCAATACGGTCAAAGCGGTTCCGCCGTATATCTCCTGAGGCAAATACCCCACGATGCGGGCGGCTTCCTTTCCGGTAAAAGTGCCGATGTCTCGGCCATCAAGCAGGATCCTGCCCCTGGGCTTTAACATGCCGCAAATGCACTTTAGGAGCGTCGTCTTTCCCACCGCGTTGGGGCCGATGACGACGGTTATGGCGGAATTCACCTCCAGATTGATTTGCTCCAGAACCGTCCTGGAACTGTAAGCGAAGGTCAACCCTTCAATGCAGAGCTTCACCAGAACCGTTTCCTTTTCCTCAGCACCAGCGAAACGAAGAAAGGAATGCCGATGAAAGAGGTGATGACGCCGACGGGAAAGACTACCCCGTGAACGATGCTCTTGCTGGCTATGGAGGCGATGGAGAGCAGCAACGCACCGCCGATGGTGGACAGAGGCACATAGAACCGCTGATCCTCTCCGACGAGCATCCTAGCGATGTGAGGGGCGGCAAGCCCGATGAAGCCGATGGTGCCCACGAAGCAGATCGCCGTGGCCGTCAGAGCGGAGATGAGGAGCAGCACCTTCAGCCGTAGCCTTTCGACGTCAACGCCCAGGCTTTCGGCCTTTTCGTCGCCCAGCCGCAGAGCCGTGAGCTTCCAGGCATCCCTGGCGAGGATGGGGTAGACGACGAGCAGAAAGCTGCCGATGACCGCAATATCCGGCCAGCGGGCTTTGTTGAGGTCTCCGAACAGCCAGAACACCACCGCATGAAGTCTCTCCGACGTCGCCAGATACTTGAGCAGGGCGATGAGTGAGCTGAACAGGAAGTGCAAAGCCACGCCGGCGAGGATGAGGGTCTCCGTCGTCGCCTGCTTCAGCCTGGCCACCAGGTACACCACGAAGGAACAGAGCAGGGCGAAGACGAAAGCATTGAGCGGGATGAGAAATTGCCCGGCCACGGGCATCACCCCCACGCCCAGCACGATGGCTAGGGCGGCGCCGAACCCGGCTGCAGAAGCGATGCCCAGAGTGTAGGGGCTGGCCAGGGGATTGCCCAGGATGGTTTGCATCTCGGCGCCGGCCATCCCCAGGCTAGCGCCCACGGTGAGGGCCGTGACCGCCACGGGCAACCTGATGAGCCAGACGATGGCCCTGGTCGTCGTATCGGCCGAGCCCGGCGAGATGATGGTAGCCACCGCCTGCCGGACCGAAAGCCCGGAGGGGCCGGTCACAACATCGGCGATCACCGCCACCACCAGGGCCACGGCGCTTACCAACAGGTAGGCATATTTACGCCCGGTTATCTGCTTATAGACCGCTCTGCTCCGTGAAACCTTTACCAGACCGTCAGCGCTCGATCCCATAACGTGCCCGGATTCCTTTCCGTTCTTCCCCCTATTGGATACAGGCTTGCACAAATCTGGCCGCCAGGGAGGGACGGGCGCCAAAGTGCAGGTGTATGTAAGAAGCCAGCAGGTTGCCATGCGCAACTCCCTCCAGGCGCGCCTCTTCACCTCGCCGGGACGTTATCTCGTAGGCGTGGGACAGCTCAGGAGGGCGAGCCACCCAGTCCGAGTAGTGAAACTCGTGCCCCCGCATCTGCTCGCCCCGGCGCAGCAGCAACGAATCACGGCAGGCTCTCACCAGCCGGTAGCCCATTTTCAACCGCCTATGCATCTGCGAGTAGCCGGGCAGCAGGCCGACGCCGGGATGCCGTTGCCCCTCCAGGTCAACGATGCCCTGGGTCAGGAACATAAGTCCGCCGCACTCGGCGTAGGTGGGCATCTCCGCCCGGTGGGCCTTGCGGATAGCATCTCGCATCGCTTCGTTCCGGGCCAGCTCCCCGGCGTACAGCTCCGGATATCCCCCTCCAAGATAGAGCCCGGCCACGCCTTCAGGCAGCGCCGTGTCGTGCAGAGGGCTGAAAAAGACGATTTCGGCTCCGGCCGCACGCAGCAGATCCAGGTTGTCCTCGTAGTAGAAGCAGAAAGCCTCATCCCGGGCCACGGCCAGCCGGACGATGCGTCGGGGGGGCGGCTCGTACGGCGCGAGAAGCGCTTCATTCACCCTGAAGGCCGGCGCCCGACGGGCAATGGCCAGCAGCCCGTCCAGGTCAACGTGTCGAGCTATCAGCTCCCCGGCGCGCTCCAGAAAGGCTTTCGCCTCTCTCGGTCGTTCGATAGCCGTATGCAGTCCCAGGTGTCGTTCGGGAATCTTGAGCCCTTCGGAGCGGGGGATGCAGCCCAGCACCGGCAGGCCCAGAGCTTCGACGGCCTCCGTCACCGACCGGGCGTGACGTTCGCTGCCCACCTGGTTGCAGATCACCCCGGCCAGATCCAGGTGCGGGTCAAAGTCCCGGTAGCCCAGGGCCATCGCTCCGGCGCTGCGGGCCACCCTGCGCACGTCCAGCACCAGGACGACCGGCGCCCGCAGGAGCTTGGCCACCTGGGCGGTGCTGCCGCTCTCACTGCGGCCATCGTACCCGTCGAAGAGGCCCATCACCCCCTCGATGATGGCCAGGTCGGCGCCGACCACCGCCCTGGCGAAGGTGGCTTTGACCTGGTCATGGGAGAGCATCCAGGAGTCGAGGTTGCGGGAAGCACGCCCCGTCGCCGCCGTGTGGTACGTCGGATCAATGTAGTCGGGGCCGACCTTGAAGCCCTGCACCGTGTATGTGGTGGACAGAGCGGCCATCAGCCCCGTGGCCACCGTGCTCTTGCCGCATCCGCTGGCCGGCGCGGCGATGACCAGACGGGGTATTTCGACCCTCATCCCAGCCCTCCACATCCGTCTTCGCCCGGGCGGGTGGACACGATCAACAGCGAGAGATAGTGCACCGGCTGGCCGCGTAACTGGCGCAGGTTTCGCACCACCCGTCCGCAGGGGTGCGATGCCCGTTCCACCAGCACCGCCCGCTCGGTTAACCTCATGTCGTCCAGCAGGTCGATCACCAGGTCGAGCGTGTGGTGGACTTTGAGCAGCACCACCGTATCGAACTCGCTCAGCGCCCGGCGCAACCCGGCCAGGTTTCCGGAGGTGGCCGGGATCACCGCCAATCGGCAATCGCTGCTCACCAGCGGCGTCCTCGCCTGGGCTGCTGCGGCCGTGATGGAGCTTATGCCGGGGACGATCTCTACCGGCAGGTCTTCGGGCAGGTTGCGCAGCACGTAGATGAAGGTGCTGTGGATGGTCGGATCGCCCTCGGTGAGGAAGGCCACATCCCGACCGAGCTGCAATTCCCTCAAAACAGACCGGGCCGCCGCCCGCCGATGCCGCTCTCTCGTCGCCGTATCCTCGGCCATCGGAAAAAGGAGCCTGAGCACCCGCTGCTCCGGCTGCAGCCAGGCGGAGGCGGTCTTCAGAGCCTGGCTTTCGCTTCCTTCGTGAGGCACCGGCACGGCGACGACCGGCACTTCCCGCAGCACCCGCAGGGCCTTCAAGGTGAGCAACTCGGGGTCGCCCGGCCCCACGCCGACGCCGTAGAGACGGCCAGATGACGCCCTCTCAACGGTCATCTTCCTCTCCCTTTCCCGGCGCAAGTGTTCCGGTCACCACGAACACCGGCGTCAGAGCCTCGAAACGGGTGAGGTCGGCTATGCTTTTGCTGCGGGCCACGTTGACGAGCGTCATCTCGGCCGCGAACCCCCTGGCTTTCAGGCCGCCGACCGCTTCGTTCAGGTTCTCCAGAGTGACGACGCTGAGCACAATCCGTCCTCCTGGCCGGAGCCTGCGGCAGACCACGTCCAGTATCCCCTGCATTTGCCCTCCGCTTCCCCCGATGAAGACCGCATCTGGCTGCGGCAAGCCCTCCAGGGCGGCTGGCGCGCTCCCCACCACCACTTCCACGTTCAGGACCCTGAAACGGGAGATGTTCTCCCGCAGGTAAGCGAGGTTTTCGGCATTCTGCTCCACGGCGAACACCTGTCCGCGCCAGGCGAGCAGGGCCATCTCGATGCTCACCGCCCCGCTGCCCGCCCCGATGTCCCAGGCGATATCGGTTTCGCCCAGCGACAGGCGGGCCAGTATCAGCGCCCGTACTTCCGCCTTGGTTATGAGGCCGCGCCGATGGGCATAGGCTTCGGCGGGGCGGGGGGCGAAGACGGGTTGAGGTCGCCAGTCCGGGTCGTGTATCAGCAACAGCACGTTCAGCGGTGAAAATTCCATCCCCGGCAACGCCGACAGGCGGGTGTCGGTCAGCTGCTCATCGGGCAGGCCCAGGTTCTCGGCCACGATGGCCCGACAATCCTCTATCCCCGCCGCCAGCAAAGTCTTTGCGATCAGGGCCGGCGTGTGCTTATGATCGGTGAGGATGCCCAGTTTGGGCGCACGCCGGGCCCAGCCCACGACCTCGGCCAGAGGCCGGGCGTGGGCGCTGGTGAAAATGGCATCGCTCCAGGGAATACCCGCCCTGGCGAAGGCGAGCTGCGGGGAGGTGACGTGGGGCACGATCTCCAGCTCGTCGGCAGGCAGATAGCGCAGAAGCGTCCCGGCGATGCCGTAAAAGCCCGGGTCGCCCGAAGCCAGCACCACGACCCGGGCCTCCCCCCGGCGACGAAGCCGCTCGACAAGTTCCGGGATGTTCGCCCGGATGATCATCTTCTCGACTTGCAGGCCGGCCCAGTGTTCCAGCAGCCGCTCGCTTCCACAGAGCAAATCCGCCTGCGCAATCCGGTTCTGCAGGACGAGGGGGAGGCCGGCCGGCCCTTCGCTCCCCACCCCCACGACGAGCACCTTATGCGCCATCTTCACCTCCTGCTTTCCCCTTCCCCAGCAGTTCGCCGCCGATGTCAAAGAGCCACACCTCTATGGGAAAAGCCCCTTCGACGAAGGCAAAGGCTCTCTCGGCCGCCCGCCGGGCCAGCAGTTCTTCCAGGCCCGATATACCGGCCTGGCGCAACATCACCTGGACGTGGCGGGCCGTGTTCGCCGCCCGAATGCGCTCCATCAGGTCCTCATCGGCACCCAGCCGTCTGGCCAGATGGGCCAGGAAATCCAGGTCTACGCCGCCCTCGCTGACGTGGGTGTGCATCCGGCCCTGAGCCAGCTTGGAAATCTTGCCTATCATCCCGGCGATGATAACCCGCCTGAACCCCAACCGGCGGGCCTGCCTGAGGGCGTATCCGACGTGATCCCCCACCTGCACGAATCCCAGCTCAGACGTTGCCTGGAGGAGGGATAGGGCATATCTCTCGCTGCGGCTGCCGGTGGACAGCACGGCCCGCCGCAGGCCGTTGCTCGCCGCCACTTTCAATTCCAGGTAGATGCTCGCCCGGTAAGCCGCCACCGAGAAGGGCTTGACGATGCCCGTCGTCCCCAGGATGGAAATGCCGCCCACGATGCCCAGGCGGGGGTTCAGGGTCTTCTGGGCCAGCTCTTCCCCTCCAGGGACGCTGATGGTCACCTTCAGACCCCGCTCCCCCAGCACAGCCTTGGCCTCCTGCATCACGGCCCTGGTGATGATACGCCGGGGACCGGGATTGATCGCCGGCTCGCCGACTGGCACCGGCAGGCCCGGCCTGGTGACGACGCCGACACCTTCCCCGCCGGTGATCAGCACCCCGGGCGATTCCCGCCATTCGACGGTGGCCCGGATCTCGGCGCCGTCGGTGACATCCGGGTCGTCCCCGGCGTCCTTGATGGTGCCGCAGGTCACCCGACCGGGCCCGAACTCGCAGCGCACGATGTGAAAGAGAACGTTCTTCTTCGCCGGCAGGTCAATCGTTATCTCGGATACGGGCTCCCCGGTGAGAAGAGCACGGGTGGCGGCGGCCGCCGATGCTGCAGCGCAGGCGCTCGTCGTAAAGCCTTCCCGTAAGCCTGGTTTGCGCCAGGTGTTATCCACACGGCTTCTGCGGGCCCGATTACCCATCATCTCGCTCATAACTCGCCAACCTCAGCAGGGCGTTGACGATGGCCACGGCCACCGGGGAGCCCCCTTTGCGGCCCAGGGTGGTGATATAGGGCACATCCAGCGTCAGCAGCTCCTCTTTGGATTCGGCGGCGTTGACGAAACCCACCGGCACACCGATGATCAGGGCCGGGTGGATTCCCTCCTCCCGCACCAGGCGGATGACCTCCAGCAAAGCGGTGGGTGCATTGCCGACGGCCACGATGCTACCCTGGATGTGCCGGGCGTTGCGGCGCATAGCTACGGCGGAGCGGGTCAACCCCAGGGCGCGGGCCTCTTCACAGACCTGGGGATGTCGGACGTCGCATATCGTCCGCCCACCCAGGCGGGACAGTATCTCGACGGAAATGCCCACCTCGACCATACGCACGTCGGCGATGATGGTGCAACCCTGGCGCAACGCCGTCACCCCGGCCCTCACCGCCTGCGGATGGAAGCGTATGGTCTCCCGGAAGTCGAAATCGGCCGTGGCGTGGATGACCCGCACCACGATGGCCAACTCCTCCGGGGAGAAGCTGTGCGCTCCCATATCGGCCAGGATGAGGCGAAAGCTCTCTTTCTCGATTTCCTGCGGCAATGTGTTCATGCTAGACGTCCCCTGCTCGCCGAAGGTCTCCAGACCGAGGCGGAGTGTGGGTCTCATGTGCTCATTCTCCGAAGCGCAAAGAGGCAAGCGAGGAAGAAGACGAGTCCAAAAGCGATAAGCACCAGGAATGAGATCCAGGGAAAGGTCTGGCCCAGGGCCTCGGCCCTGAGGCAGCGATTAGAATGGAGCAGGGGCATAAGGTAGATGGTCACTCTGAGCCATCCGGGAAGATGCTCCAGGGAGAAGAAGGTCCCGCCGAGGAAGGCCATCGGCATGAGGACAACCCTGCTGAAGGTGGACATGTCCTGGTGAGACTGGGCGAGCAAGGCGGCAAGGACTCCTACGAAGGCAAAGGCAAAACAGCTAAGCAAGAGTGAAAGGATGAAGAGAAAGCTTATCCTGAGTGGAGAGAAGGCCAGACCTATGGCGAGGAAGGCAAGCGAGGAGATCAACCCTCGCAGCACCCCTATCAGCGATTTGCCTAAAACCACCGAAACGGGGCTCACCGGGGCCATCAGGATCTCGTCGAAAGCCTTGTAGAAAAGCCGATCTACATTGAGCTTCATCCCTGCCCCGTTGAAGCTCGTGTTCATGGCGGTGAGGGCGATGAGCCCTGGGATGACGAATTCCAGATAGTTCACCTCTCCGACCCTGATCCCTCGCCCCAGGCCGAAGCCGAAGGCGAGGAGATACAGGACGGGGCTCATGAGACTGGTGATGAGGAATCTCTGCCACAAGTGTTTTAAGATCATCAGGTCGGCCCACCAGATCGAGTAGCTATCCCACAAGATTCTCAGCATCTTCGACCTTTCTCCCCGTGAGTTCTACGAAGACGTCCTCCAGGTTGGACTCCCGCACGACTATGGCCTTGATTTCTGAAGGCAGGTTCCTAACGTAGGCTTTTGCCTCTTCTCTGGACTGGAAATAGTGGTAATGCACCTGGCCGTCAAAGAGAACCTCGACGGCAAACTCCCCCAGGCGAAGGCGAAGTTCCAGAGGTTGTCCGAGGGCAATGAGCTTCCCCTGATGGATAATCCCCACGCGGTGACAAAGTGCCTCTGCTTCCTCAATGTAATGGGTGGTAAGGAAGATCGTGGTTCCTTCGGAGTTAAGTCGCCTTATGAGCTGCCAAATCCGCCGCCTCGTCTCAGCGTCCAGCCCTATTGTGGGCTCGTCGAGGAGAAGTAGTCTGGGCCGATGGAGCAAGGCGCGGGCAATCATGAGCTTCCGCTTCATCCCGCCGGAGAGATCCCTCACTTTTCTCCTGGCGTGCTCGCAGAGTTCTACATACTCCAGTAGCTCCTCAATCCTTCTCCTGCGCTCTCCTGATTTTATGTGGTGCAATCGGCCATGAAGTTCCATTATCTCCCACACTGTAAGCTCACGGTCGAGACTAAGATGTTGCTGCACCACTCCGAACTGCTTTTTCACCTCGTAGGGTTGCCTTGTTACCTCAAAGCCGTTTATCCAGGCCCGGCCTGACGTTGGTTTGGTGAGGGTGGTGAGGATGCGGATGGTGGTGGTCTTCCCGGCGCCGTTGGGGCCCAGAAAGCCGAAGATTTCGCCAGGCTCCACCTTCAGGCTCAGGCTGTCCACCGCTTTGATAGCCCCATAGACTTTGGTTAGATTTTCAATAAGGATCATTCCCCTTGGATCCTTGATAAAAGGTGTCGCTGCAATGCTCCGATGGGCCTCCATCAAGAGCCTCCCTCGAGCAAGCCTTCGATGTCAAGGTAGACTCGGCGAAGCTCTTCCTTCATCTCCTCACTTGCCTGCCACATCCCGCGTTCGATGGCTTCAAGCAACCTCTCGACGATGTTCTGCAAAGCATAAGGATTTACTCTCTTCAGCCATTCCTGTATCTCCTGGTCCAGGGAGTATTTTCGAGCCAGCGCCTCATACATCCAGTCTTCCAGGACTTCGGCGGTGGCATCCCATCCGAAGGTGATGTCTACTACTCGAGAGAGGTCGGCTGCCCCTTTGTAGCCATGTCGCTTCAGACTCTCAATCCACTTTGGATTTAAAATCCTGGCCCTGAAGATGTATTTTGTTTCCTCAGCTGTGCTCCTTATCTTGACTCTTTCCGGATCTGAGCTATCACCGCTGTAGGAGCGTGGCACCTCCCCTTTGAAAGCCTTGACCGCGGCGATCATACCTCCGTGGTAGGAATAGAAATCGTCGCCGTCCAGCATGTCATATTCGCGGGTGTCCTCGTTCTTAACCGTAAGATCCAGCCTGCTCAAGCGGCGCTCGAACTCCTCGGGAACCGCTGCTCCGTAATCTTTCCTCCCGTAAGCGTACCCTCCCCAGACCACGTATATCTCCCCCAGGTCTTTTTCGTCCTTCCAGTTCCTTGCCTCGATGGCGTCGCTTACTCCGGCGCCGTAGGCCCCGGGTTTGCATCCGAAAATTCGGTAGGATGCCTCCACTCTTGCCTGCTCTGGGTTCATCCCCTGGGCGATCTTCTCTTCCACCTCCTTCCAAACGTGCTTGGCCAGGTAGTTCACATCCGGAGGCTCGTCCAGATTGGCCACAAGCTCCACTGCCTCATCAATGAGATGGACGATATTGGGGAAGGCATCCCGGAAAAGGCCGCTTATACGGAGGGTAACATCTATGCGGGGACGCCCCAGCTCTTCGAGGGGGATGACCTGCAGGCCCTTCACCCTTCCGCTTCTCTCCTCCCATTCAGGTTTCACCCCCATGAGATAGAGGACCTCGGCAATGTCATCGCCCTTGGTACGCATGGTGGGCGATCCCCAGATAACGATGCCAACGCTCTCGGGGTATTTCCCTTCGTCGCTCAGGTAACGCTCCAATAGCGCGTTACCCATAGCCATGCCCACCCGCCAGGCGGCAGGGGAGGGTATAGCCTTGGGGTCAACGGAATAAAAGTTCCTCCCTGTGGGGAGGATGTCAGCCATTCCCCTTGTCGGGGCGCCGGAAGGGCCAGGGGGAACGAAGTCACCACCGGAGGCAAGCAGGACGTTGGTTAGCTCGTCGGTGGTGGCGGTTATTCTGGGCACGAGGGAATTGGCGATGTAGGCCAGCACTCTCGTCACCTTTGGCCCCTCCTGACCCAGAACTTTGCCCGTTATGGCCTCGACGCTTCTTGTGTCAAAGTCTTCATCGTGAAGCTCTTTCACAAGCTGGAGGGAGAGTCCGTTCAGCTCCTGTATTATCTCCCCGTTCGTTCTCCCATCGGGGCGCAGCCTTCCTCGGTTTTCGAGAAGTTCCTCGAATTCGTAACCCTTCGCCTGGGCCAGGGATTCCCTCAGCGAAGGCACGTCTCCGTTGGGTAGCCTGGTCAGGGCAACCAGGAACTCATCCAAACGCTCGTCCTCCGGTGGTTCGCCGAGGATATGAAGCCCATCTCTTGTTTGAGTGTCCGAAAGCTCGTTTATGTAGCCGTGAAGTCTCTCCAAGAATTTGTCAAAGTCGGAGAAGGCTTCCTCTTTGCTCGTTTCCAGATCGTGATCCAGCTTTGCCCGGGCTACTTTCTCCCAGATCATCTCCTTGAGCTGAGGGGTCTTGCCTTTGTCTTCCACGATGGCCTGACGATAATCCTTCAAAAGAACCTCAAGTTCGGCCAGCTCGTCGTAGGAATCGGCGTTGTGCATCACCGGAACCAGGTGCTCAATGATGCAGCAGTAGCTCCTGCGCTTCGCCTGGGTTCCCTCACCGGGATTGTTGATGATATAAGGGTAAATATTGGGAAGGTCGGAGATGGCTATGTCGGGGAAACACCTGCTCGAGAGGCCCACCGATTTGCCGGGAAGCCATTCCAGGGAGCCGTGCTTTCCGATGTGCATGACCACATGGGCGCCGAAGATGTCCCTTATCCAGCGATAATAGGCATAATAATGATGGGGGATAGGATGCTCAGGGCTGTGATAGATGGCCGACGGGTCGTCCAGAAATCCCCGTGGTGGCTGAAGCCCGATGAAGATGTTGCCGTTGATAATCCCGGGGATCAGCAACCGATCCTGGTAGCTGAACAGCTTTCCCGGCGGCTCTCCCCAGGCCTCGATCATTCTCTCTCGAACTTGCGGGGGAAGCTCTTCGAACCACTCCAGGTACTGCTCCAGGGGCACTGCGTCCACGGCCCGGCTGGCCAGTTCCCGGAGGGCAAGCCATTTTCGGTCGTTGGTCAAACGGGACAAAAGCTGCTCGATCAGGGTTTGCCCGCTCTCTGGAAGATGATCGAGGAGGTATCCTTCCTCTCTCAGTTCCCTCAAGATGTTCACCACCGAGGCCGGGGAATCCAGGCCAAAGGCGGTGCCTATCTGATCGTTCCGTGGCGGATAATTGTGGAGGATGATGGCCACTTTTTTCTCCGAGTTCGGGACATGTCGCAGCCTGGCCCAATTAAGGGCGAGGCGAACGAGTTTCTGCACCCTTTCTGAGATGGGCTCATGTCTTACGATCTTGGCGCCGGTGAGCGGATCTATCTCTGAGATCTTCCTTGCTGCCACGGGAATGGTGATGAGCATTCCGTCGAATTCCGGCATGGCCACGCTCATGGTCACATCAATGGGATTCAATCCCTGCTGGCTTTCTGCCCATTCCTCAGGCGAGTTGTAGGTCAAGATCGCCTTTATCACCGGTACCCGAAGCTTCCTCAGAAAGCCCTTATGCTCTTCTGGCAGGGTCTCCATGCCCTCTGGCATTTTAGTCATCCGCATGGAGAGAGAAAACATCAAGAAGCTTATCAGGACGTCTATCAGGGGTCTACCGTCTTTCATGAAGTAACTCTCGAGGACCCATTGCGGCCCTTTTGTGCCCAGGTCCACGTCCTTTACGGAATAGAGGAACACCGGGATGACGTTCGCCCCCCGTCCTTCGATTTCCTCGATCAATTTGTCCACGAAGGCGGTGTTCCCCGACCGCCACCAGCCCTGGTAGAACCAGATTCCCACGGTAGGTCTTCCGGGCGTGTATCTTTCCTGCAGGTATTGCCTCAGGGTGGGGAGGTAGCCGAGCTCGGGGTGGTAAATCCCTTCCCAGGGGGGGCTTTTCGGCTTTTCAAACTCATAGTTGAGCCCGGCGAACTTCCCTGCCAGGTAGAGAAGGAGGTTCTCGAAGTTCTCCTCTCCACCGTAGTTCATATATTTTGAGATCTTACGGTACTCCTCCTCTCCGACGGTAGAAAGGTTCATAAGCTCGATGTCGTGTTCGGCGGCGGTGGCCTGGGCATAGAGCGGGACTCCTTTTTCCCTCAAGGAGGAAACAATTCGCTCAAAGTTAGGGACGTTTTTCTTCCCTCCCATGAGGTGCATGAGCACTACGTTTGAGCTCCTGACAAACCTGATGAACTCCTCGATCTGTTCAGGATCCTCGAGGTCTTTGCCGGTGCGCAGGCACACCTCCAGGAACTCCCCCTTTTCTTCGATGAGGGACTTTACAGCCGAGATGAAGGGGAAGACATTGCTGTCGTAGGTCAAGTAGGCGACCTTGAACCTTTTCATTCTCTCTCCGTTGGTTTTCTCTTTGACAGCAGCGTTACTTCGACTTACCGCCTCACTACCGGACACTTTCAGGTACAAGCGAGCGGAGGCACCCTTCGACTTCGCTACGCTCCGCTCAGGATACTCAGTGGTTGAGAAATCCGCCCCCCGCCCGGCTGAAGCGCCAGGCTCGGCAGCAGCACCGACTTTTCTCAAGTACTGATACTCGCTTCGGCTCCGCCTGAGAAGTGTACGGT
>JAGGZG010000058.1 GCA_021162125.1 Anaerolineae bacterium | reverse complement strand
GCGCAGACCCTGGCCATCGCCAGCAGCTATTCCGGTAACACCGAGGAGACATTGATGTCCCTGGAGCAGACAATAAATCAGGGGGCCATGGTCCTGGCCATCACGACGGACGGCAAGCTGGCCCAACGCGCTCACGAGCTGAACGCCCCGCTGCTGACCTTTAACTATAAATCCTCACCGCGCGCTGCGCTAGGCTACTCCTTCATCTCCCTGCTGGGAGTGATGTGCAGACTGGGCCTCGTCCCCGACAAAGCCGCCGACCTGGACGAGGCCATCGCCGTCATGGAGGACTGGCAGGCGGAGATCAAAGAGACCGTGCCTCTGAACAGAAACGCGGCCAAACAACTGGCGACCAGGCTCCACGGCCACCTGCCGGTGGTTTACGGGGCCAATTACCTGAGCGAGGTCGCCCGCCGCTGGAAAACCCAGTTCAACGAGAACGCCAAACACTGGAGCTTCTTCGAGCAATTCCCCGAACTCAATCACAACGCGGTAGTCGGCTACCAATGGCCGGCCGACCTGGCCGAGAAAATCGTGGTCATCCTTCTGTCGTCCGCGTCGGACCACCCGCGCAACCGGGTGCGCGCCCAGGTCACACAGGAGATACTGGAGCAGCGGGGAGTGGCCTATCAGGTCGTGGAGGCGCGCGGGGCAAGCCCCCTGGCGCAGGTGTTGTCCATCATCCACTTTGGCGATTACGTCAGCTACTACCTGGCCTTGCTGAACGGCACCGACCCCTCGCCGGTGGACACCATTTCCTACCTGAAAAAGCGGCTGGCTGAGGTGCCCGGCACTTTTTAAGTGCCGGGCACCTTTGGGCATCTTCGTTACAGCGATTCTCGCAGGCGCTCCAGAGCTTTCCGAAACTCCTCCAGGTATCCACTCAGAGGCGTCTCGGCCACGTCAATCGTCACCGGCACCTCCATGTCCAGGGGCACGGTGGTCGAGATGTGGATCGTCTGCGAGATCGTCACCGGCACCTCCATGTCTATCGGCACCGTGAGGTCAATCGGAATCTCCAGATCCATCGTAGTCAACACCAGATCCACCGGCACCACGGCGGTGAAGGAGATGGGCACCGTGGTATGCAGCGGCACCACCATCGTTTGATCGAAAGGCACGTCGGTCTCTACGGGCACGTCCTGCTGGATGTGCACAGGATACTCTATGCGCTCGTTCTCCAGCGAGGTCAGGCTATCCGCAGCCTGGTCCAGTACCCCCACCACCGCTCGACGCAGCTTCAGTCCGCGCCCCAGGAGTAGCCCACCCCCGATCAACAGAGTAGCGTTCAAGATCAGTGATACCACCACCAGCACGATGAGCACAACGTCCAGTTTGCGCATGATGTCACTCCTGTCGTTTAGAATTCGTCGAAAACCGTGGAGCCCCCCAAGGTTCCTGAGACATCGAGTCTTTGGAATTATACCACACTCACGTTAAGTTTGCACTTTCTAGTAGGACAGACATCCCTGTCTGCCGTTCCCGCTGTCGCTTCCTTTGTCTTTTGTGCGCCTTATAGTATAATAGGCCGCGAAACTTCACCCGCCATACCAGCAACTCGTGGAAAGAGGATTTATGATGCGAGACTCCCCACAACTCACCGAGACGATGTCGGCAGCCTCGTGGGGGCGGGTTTGGGCCCAGCCCAATGGTAAGATCGCCGCCTGGTTGTGTACGTTTGGCAATTGGGTAGGCCGCCAGGTGACGTTCAGCCTGCTCAGGGACGTGGACCTGCGCGGAGGGACGATCCTCGATCTGGGATGTGGTCACGCCGAGACTACGATGGCGATCCTCCGGCGACACGGGGGACACGCCCTCACCGCCGTGGACTTCTGCGCCGACGCCGTCGAGTCGGTCAAGCGGCGAAAGGGCACCTTGCCGGTCACCGTGATCCAGGCCGACCTGTTGGAACTCGATCTGGACCAGCAGTTTGATCTGGTGTACAGCAGCATGGTCGTTGAGCATTTCTGGGGCGACGCCCGGCGGCGGGCTATCGCCCAGCACGCCCGTTTCACCAAGCCGGGGGGACACGTATTCATCAGCGTCCCCGGCCGGTCTCTTTTCTCCCGCATCTTCGATTTCTCCCTAAACCGGCCGGCCGGCATCCGCGAAGAGCACTTTACCCCCGGCGAACTACGCAGTTTGCTGACCAACCACGGGCTGGAGATCGTACGTTTCCGGGAGTTGCTTTTCGGCTCGGTGTTGTTTGCCCTGGCGCGTAAGGAGAGGACGTTTAGCCTGTAGCGTGGGAGCGGAACTGCACGGCGGTTAAAAACCGCTCTCACGTGCACACTTCGGGAAGGGAGAGTTTCATGAAACGCTCGATCACACGCACCGTCGTGGGTTTGTTGCTCATCATGGGCGGCATCGTGCTCCTGCTGGAAAACCTGGGTCTCTTGCAGGTCTGGAGGTCGTGGTTCTGGGCCATGATCTTCGGCGGGGGCGGACTGCTCTTTCTGGCCGTGTACGTTGGTGATAGGCGACAGTGGTGGGCACTCATTCCTGGGGCCAGCCTGATAGGGGTAGGGCTGCTCATCTTTCTGGACACCGTGCGCGGGGTGCCGGACGAGGTGAGGGCCGGGGTCATGCTGCTGTGCATCAGCCTCGCCTTCTGGGGTATTTTTCTCAGCGATCGCCGCCAGTGGTGGGCGATCATCCCCGGCGGGGTACTGATCGTCGTGGCCGTGATCCCGATGGCGGCACGGGCGCTCCCCGAGTCGGTCGTCGGCGGGCTGTTCTTTATCGGCCTGGGACTGGTGTTCACCGTGCTGTATCTCTTCAGCTTCAGCAACCCGGACCTCAGGTGGGCCAAATGGCCAGCGCTGCCCCTGTTCCTCATCGGCCTGCTGGCGATATTTGCCGCGCAGTTACTAACCTGGTGGCCTCTACTGCTTATTCTGCTGGGCCTCTACATGCTGCTGCGCACTGTGACGGGGAGGCGATGATGCGCCTGACAATCTCCCTGGCGCAGATAGACCTGGCCTGGGCCCGGCCCGAACTCAACCTGGCCCGCACCCGCGAACTGGCCATCGAGGCCGGGCGACGGGGGTCCGACATAATCCTTTTCCCCGAGCTGTGGCTCAGCGACTACGACCTGGCTCACGCGCGGAGATATGCCTGCGTTCCAGGGGCCGGCGCTTTCGCCCTGCTATCCGACGTGGCTCAACAGAGCGGCGTCCACCTGCTGGGCTCACTCCTGGAGAGGGACGGGGAGCGGTTGTACAACACGGCGGCTCTATTCGCCCCGGACGGTGAGCTGGTGGCCACTTATCGCAAGACACACCTCTTCGCCCCGATGGGAGAGGTGCGTCACCTGACCGCTGGCGATGCGCTGCCCGTTTTCGATTTGCCATGGGGCCGATGCGCTCTGGCAGTCTGCTATGACCTGCGTTTCCCAGAGGTCTTTACTCACTACGCCGCCGCAGGGGCGAGCATCGTTTTCCTGGTGGCCCAATGGCCGCACCGCCGCTGGATTCACTGGCAAACACTCATTCGAGCGAGGGCCATCGAGAACCAGATGTTCCTCGTCGCCTGCAACCGGGTAGGCGAGGTGGAGGGCGAACGCTTCGGCGGGCACTCTGTGCTCCGCGACCCCTGGGGCCGGGCGGTCGTCGAGGCGGGCGAGGAGGAGGTATTGCTGACGGCCACGATTGACCTGGCCCTGGTCGAGCAGGCACGGACGCAGTTCCCCTTTTTCGCCGACCGCCGTCCGGAGCTGTATCAGCGCTGAGGGATGCACCAAGTTAGACTGAATCTCAATAAGTGTGGCTAAAATCTGTGGAAGGTCTACTTGCAGAGAATCGGACGCAGACGAACGCCGACAAACGCTGATCTGTTTCTCCTGCATAGAGGTGCCCTTTGGACTTCAAACATACTGACATAACAGAGCTGATCATCAAGGCATTCTACACGGTCTATCATACACTTGGTTACGGCTTCCTGGAGAAGGTTTTCAAGAACGCGATGGCCATTGAACTGCGCCGGTTGGGATTGGAAGTGATCCAAGAAGCACGCATCACCGTCTACTACGAGGGCGAGGTAGTGGGCGAATACTTTGCCGACCTGCTGGTGGCCGGCGCTGTGATCGTTGAACTGAAAGCTGTGAAGAAGTTGTTGCCAGAACACGAGGCGCAGTTGCTCAACTACTTGAAAGCGACGCCCTACGAAGTGGGCCTGTTGCTCAACTTCGGTCCCAGGCCGGAGATCAAGCGTATGGCGTTCGACAATTCTCGCAAAGGCTCTATGCGCTGGGTTGAGGCAGCGACCGCTTGAGGGAACAATCCAAATCTGCGTTATCTGCGTTTGTCTGCGTCCTACCATCTGCACTTCCACAGATTTTAGCCAGGCTCATCTTAATTCTGGTCAAGGAGGACACAATTCCATGATCGTCATTGCCAGTGAAAATGGACGTGTGGGAATCGCCGAGGCGATGCGCGTGTTGCGCTGTGGCGGCTCGGCGTTGGACGCAGTGGAGATAGGCATCCGCCTGGTAGAAGATAACGCCGAGGACGAAACCGTGGGCGTGGGCGGCATTCCTAACCTGCTGGGGGTGGTGCAGTTAGACGCCAGCATCATGGACGGGCGCACGCGGGCCTGCGGTGCAGTGGGGGCGGTGCGCGGGTACGTGCATCCCATCTCCATCGCCCGCCAGGTGATGGAGGAGCTGCCCCACGTGTTCCTGGTCGGCGAGGGAGCGGAGCGTTTTGCAGCGGAGATCGGCGCGGAACGCCGCCAGCTTCTCACCGATCAGGCAGCGGATACCTGGCGGCGGCGTATGCTGGAGGCGATGTCCGCCGAAGAGCTGGCCCGCCTGGCCGAGGATCCCAACCTGCGCCGCTGGGTAGCCGTCACCATGGACCCTCGCCTGGCGGGGGGTACGGTGAACTTCATCGCCCAGGACGCAGAGGGGAACATCGCCTGCGGGGTGAGCACCAGCGGCTGGGCGTGGAAGTATCCCGGTCGCCTGGGTGATTCGCCTGTGATCGGCGCGGGAAATTACGCGGACAACCGCTACGGTGCGGCGGCCTGCACCGGCCTGGGTGAGATGACCATCCGCGCGGGTACGGCGCACAGCGTGGTGCTGCACATGCAGATGGGGTTGGACGTTGAGGAAGCCTGCCGCCGGGCGATGAATGATCTGCAAGAACTCCAGCCTGGTGGTGGGGTTGACATCCTGGCCCTGGACTGTCACGGACAGCCTGCCGCTGTCACCAACGAGGAAGTGGGGGACACCTACGTGGTCATGACCGACGAGATGGATTCCTACGAAGTGCGACCCCGCACGTTGGTGCCACCGCTGGTCTGAGAAAGGAAACGGGGAAAGTAGAGCAGGCCAGACCTCCGGGGTCTATCAAGACCCCGGAGGTCTTCAACGTTGGCTCCCGGGTCAGCCCCTCACACCCGATCCGTGTCTCGCCTGGTGTTTTTTCAGCACCAGGTTCTGCGCCTCTCGCCGGACACGGGAAACTGCCTCGGCGATGCTGCGGATGTCCGGGAAGGGCCCGTCGTCGCGGGTTACCACTCCCACCGTCAGGGCCAGGGATAGAGCCGGCGGCTCTTGATCCGATTGGTCGTTCCCGGCCTGTTTCTGGTACGAGGCGCGGATAGCCCGGTCGAAGCGCCCGGTGATACGGTTTTGCAACGCCTGTACGCGGCTGGGCATGGTGATGATAACGAAGTTATCCCGTCCCACGTGGCCTACGAAGTCGTCGAAAGTACCCAACTCCTCAACGGCCTCGCGCAGGATTTTGGCCACGTAGGCGATGAACTCGTTCCGCAGATGGCGATAAGTCCCGGTAAAGAGTTCGAATCCCTCGATGCCTACGTACATTACTGCCCAGTTGCTGCGGTGTAACAACTGCCGAAACCGCTCCTCGATCAGCTTGCCGCTGGGCAGGCCACTCACCGGGTCGGTGGAACTGGTGAACCGGGCGCGGCGCAAGACGTTGCGCACCCGCAGTTTGAGCTCCTCGACGTTGAATGGTTTGGTGACGTAGTCGTCGCTACCCAGGGCCAGACCGGCCAGGCGATCAGTGCGGTTGTGTTTCTGGGTGAGGAAGATAATGGGGATGCGATTAGTGTACAGGTCCGACCGGAGCTCGCGGCAGACTTCGTATCCATTCACGTCGGGCAGCATGATGTCCAGCAGCACCAGGTCGGGGCGATGGCGATGACAACGGGGCAACACGTCCGCGCCGTGAGATACGACGTCAACCTCGTAGCCCTGCATCGTAAAATAAGTGCGCAACATCGCGGAGACGTCCGGGTCGTCATCTACGACCATGATTCGGCCACGGCCTTCCAGATCAGTTAACATTCCCCCCCTCCTTAAAATACAGGACTGATTGCTGCCCCCCGCTGCGAATTCTTCCCGTCCTCGCTTTCAGGAGAGCAGCACGATTGGATAGCGTGCCCGGTGTTTTGTCACGGAATCACGTCGAAGTAGAAAACCCCCTGCCGTTCGCCGACGGGGCAGGAATCGAGGCAGGCCCGACACTGTAGCCGGGTAGCGGGCGTGGGAAAGGTCAGCACCTCCCGTTGCCGTTCGGCCATCTCTGGTGTGGGGGCAAACTCGGCAATGCAGCGCGAGCGGTCGAATCCTCGCGGCCCAATCGCCCCCGTCGGGCAGTCGCCCCAACAGCGGGTGCAGTTCACGCAATAATAATCTTGCAAGGGGTGGTCCCGCGCCAACTCCGCGTCGGTGAAAAGGGCGGTGAAGCGCACCCGTGGACCGTATTTGGGGGTCACTACCACCTCGTTCAGGCCACGCACTCCCAGCCCGGCCTGCACCGCTGCCACCCGCAAATCAATGCAACCGAAGCTGTCCTCGAAGGTCAACGACTCAGCACGCAGGCCCTCCTCCCGCAAAGCGTGGGCCAGACGCGCTCCCTGAGCCTCCAGTATAGTGTACACGAACTTGTGCCACCGGCGGCGCCCATCGTACTCGATGTACATCTCGTGGTCGAAGGCCGGATCCAGGGTGGCCATCGCCAGCACGAGCACTGAGCGCGTCCAGGGCGGGCCGTTGGCGTGCTCGGGACCGATGATGCCCACCTGGTCGAATCCGATCTCGCCAGCCAGCGCCTTAATTGCCGTCGAATTCACTTCGGCTATCCCCAATTATACCACGCTCCCCGTGGACGGGCGATCTATCCCCCCAGCGCCCACCCGGCCTAGCTTCACCGTGAGCCCTTCGACCTCGTTCTTTATTTTTTGATGAGGGTCTCAATCTCTCGACAGTTCATAATCCTCTGGAGTGCGCAGCGGATTGCTCATGCGGCTACTCGGATCAGTCCTGCCAGGCTTGGTGCTTTCCGTTGAATCCGCTGAACTTCATTACGATACTCAGCCTGGCGGATAAGCCACGTTCGATAAACGCTGGCCCACTCTCCGAAATCTAATACCCAACTGTCATTCTCCGGTTCTTCGCCACTAACGTAGGCAGCGTAGAAGGTTTCTGAACGGATGCCATATCTGCGCTCGAAGTTCAGCATATCCTCTTCAAGCGCGTGGATGTCGGCCAGAATTTCACGTAGGTTCATCATTATTCACATTATTCACCTCCGCGCTCAATTAGAGTGCGATTCCTGCCGCAATGCGTTACAACAGGGTTAAGCGTATGCCTTTGCCGGCATCTGAATATAGCGATCTGGCTTCTCCTCGTCCTGGTAGATGGCAAAGAAATGTCGTTCGATCTCTTTGAGGACAGCCGCGTCGTAATAAATCATACCGCAATTGAGACACACCTCCACAGGAGTATTTGGAACCAACAAGTATTTCCCCTTGTGGCTGTAAAGATAATCAATTCTCCGTTCTTCGTAACGCTCACTCCCGCAGAAATTACATTGTACTTTTCTCATCCTACTTTTCCTCCTCGCGTCCAGGGGTCATTAAACTTCGGCGGGCGTGGAATATAAGCGGTGATAAGCACTACTTTCTCCCCGCGCCAACCACAGACGACGTGAATAGGCACATCTTCCGCAAAGCCCACAATCAGACAACTTTCACCACGCCCCGTATCGGGGTACTGCTCCAGTATCTCGCCATTTAGCAGGGCTTCTTCTACCTGGGCAAAGGTCAACTCATCGGCTCCGCGCTCAATCTCAGCGTGATGGCTGTAGACATATTGGTTGTTACGGACTTTCGCTTTGATCTCCTCAATGTCCATACTTCGACCTTCACCGATCAGCACTCACCGCCGAATCCGCTGCGGGGCACCCCCAATTATACCACTCACCCTGTGAACGAGCAATCTATCCCCCCAACGCCCACCCGGCCCAGGCGACGAGGGCCGCTGCCAGTCCGCCGACGACCGAGCTTAGCAGGTTCACCCGGTCGTTATCCAGCCAGTGCCAACCACGGATCTGCCGGGTCTGCGTGCCGCAACGATGTATCGTCCGCTCGGTCTCCTTCTGGCAGGCGTCGCAGTAGTAGATGGCCTGCGCCGTGGCTCCCAGCAGGCTGTCGAAGAACGAGCCGGCCAGTCCCCCCACGATGGCCACCGGAATCAGCCACAAGTCCGTCCAGTGCAGGGGTAGGTGCTGCCACAGGGAGGCGACCCCGCCCAACGCCAGGGCCACCACACCGATGAACAGCCCGCCTCCCAGTGCGGCCAGCGTGCCCAGGATCGAAATCCCGCCCGAGCTGCCCACCGGCACGCGCTGCCCGGTGGTGATCAATCGTGGCGGCGTGGGATTGAGCACGCCCAACTCGGTGGCCCAGGTGTCGGCATTGACGGCGGCCATCGTTCCCACAAAAGCTGCCCAGAACAACTGGTTGGGCAGGAAAGTGTAGAGGACAGCCAGCACCGCGCCCCATCCACCGTTGGCCAGGGCCTGGCCCAGGTCACGACGGTGGCCCTTGGCGAACTTCTCGGCTAGCCCCTCCTTGTCTGCCTGACGGTAGTGCGAGAGGAAGCTGGAGGAGACGAAGAAAGCGATGAGCACCAGTCCCCACACCCAGCCGCCCAGCCCGAAGATGAGCGTGCCGATAACAATCGCTCCCAGCACACCGCTGGCAGATAGGGACTCCTTCCGGTAGCCAGCCCAGCCGATGAGCCCGCTGATGAGCAGGCCGCCGAGAATCCGTGGAATGTTCAGCGTCAATGTTTACCACTCCTGTGCGATGAATAACGACATTATACCCAACTTCCCTGCCACTGGCAAGAGGCTCTCAGCCCATGCGCATCAAGCTAAGCAGGACAAGCCAGGTGGCCAGACCCCCCGCCAGTAGGGCTAGCAAGTCCCTCCCCCTTGATGGGGGAGGTTAGGAGGGGGTGAACAGGAAGCCCGCAATAGCTCGTGGTGTATCGTTTCCACAACCCCTTCGATATTCCGTAAAACGTCACCATTCCAAAATCGAAGCACTTTGAAGCCCTGCTCTCGTAACCACGCGTCTCGTTGTTGATCACTCAACCGCTCGCGTGGTTGGGCGTGCTGCCCACCGTCAAGTTCAATGACCAGCCTGTGAGAAAAACAGACAAAATCCACGATGTATTTCCCAATGGGTTCTTGTCTTCTGAATTTCGCGCCGCCCAACTGTTTCGCCCGTAGATAACGCCAAAGCAGTTTCTCCGCGTCCGTTGACTGTTGCCTCAATGCTCTGGCTCGTTGAGTAGGTCGCATCTTCATGCCGCCCTGTCCTTTCCCCCTCCCCTAACCCCTCCCACCAGGGGAGGGGGAAAGGACAGGGCGGCATGAAGATGCGACCTACTCAACGAGCCAGAGCAT
>JAGGZG010000286.1 GCA_021162125.1 Anaerolineae bacterium | reverse complement strand
GACGATCACCGGCGTGGGCCGCCAGGCCATGATGTACTCCAGCGCCTCCAGGCCGGAAACCCGTGGCATCTCTACGTCCAGGGTCACTACGTCGGGATGAAAGCTCAATACCTTGTCCAGCGCATCCCGTCCATCGCGGGCTGTGGCTATCACCTCGATGTCCGCATCGGCGTTGAGCATATTGGAGAGCAACTTGCGCATCAGCGCTGAATCGTCCACCACGAGCACGCGGATTTTGTCGGCCACGTTCGTCCCCCTGCTTCAGTCAGTCGGACCCCTCGTCGTCCGGCCACCAGCCACTCACCAGGCCGGCACACATAACCTTATCCACTGCCTCCAGCAGTTTGGCGGCCGAGAATGGTTTAACTACGTAATCACACGCGCCGATCATCAGAGCCTCGATGATCACTCGGCGCTGCTCCAGCGCACTAACCATCACTACTCGCGCGTGGGGGGCGAAGGCAATGATCTGACGCAGGGCCTCTATCCCGCTCAGTTCCGGCATCATCACGTCCATTAGCACCAGGTCCGGGGCCAGTTGATGATACAAGGCCACTCCCCGGCGGCCATCGCTGGCCTCACCGACGACCAAATACCCCCCATTGGTCAGAACGTCGTGCATCACCTTGCGCACCAGCGCATCGTCATCTACGATCAACACTCGACCGCTCACAGGCCGCTACTCCGCCAGCGTCTCATCGGACATCTCGGACAAGGCAACTATCTCCTCGGTGGAGAGGACACGGTTCAGATCTAGAATAACGACCACTCGGTCTTCCACCTGTCCGACCCCAGCCAGATACGCCGGGCTGATGCCGGCCACCATTGGCGGCGGCGCACCAATGGCCGAAGTGGGCAGCCAGCGAATCTCCGTCACAGCGTCTACTAACATGCCTACCAGTTGCTGCCCCTCGCCGTCCGGCACTTCCACGATCAGGATACGGGCTTTGTCGCCGTACTCCGTCCCGTTCTCCAGGCCAAAGCGTTTCTTGAGATCAATCACCGGCACGATCTCGCCCTGCAAATTGATTACCCCCTCCAGAAAGTTGGGGGCACGCGGCACGCGGGTGGTCTCCATCAGGCGCACGATGCGCACCACCTGGCCGATGGGCACGCCGAACTCCGCCCCGTCCAAACAGAAGATAACGAATTGTGCGCGTTCGCCCTCCGGCATTTTCTCCAACATGACTTACGCCTCCTTAGTTCAGTTACGTCAACTTATTCCGAATCTGGCCACCAGGTCGTGTAGCCTGCTGGAGACTTCGGCCAACTCCTGGGCAGCGGCAGCAATCTGCTCCATCGAGGCCATCTGTTCTTCGGTAGCAGCCGAGACCTCCTCCGCGGCCGAGGCATTCTCTTCGGCCACGCTGGCTACCTCACCAGCCGCCCGCACTACCTTCTCGGTCTCCTCTTCCTGCAGCCGTGTGGCAATAGCAGTCTCCTCCGCCAGTTTTGCGCCTTGCTCTGCCGCCTCGATCACATCTCCCGTCGAAGTAACCAGACGATCTATCTCTCCCTGAATCTCCACGCTCAAAGCAGCGATCTCACTCACTGCGCGGGCCGAACCCTCGGCCAGGCGGCGCACCTCATCGGCCACCACAGCAAAGCCGCGTCCATGCTCCCCCGCTCTGGCGGCCTCGATGGCCGCGTTCAGGGCCAGCAGGTTCGTCTGGTCAGCGAACTTCTCCACGATGGTCACGATCTTGTTTATCTCCTCGGTCTTCCCACTCAGCTCCTCACACGCCTGGGCCGCACCGATCACGAATTCCCTGCTCTGCATTACAGTCTGGCTGGTCGCCTCAGCGTTGGTCGCGATCTGGCGAGCGGAGGCGGCCACCTGCTCAATGGCCCGCGAGATAGCTTCCACATGTTCGGCCTGCACCTGCGCTCCCTGTGCCACCTGTTGCACAGCGGAAGTGACCTGCTCGGTGGAAGCGTTAACCTCCTCTGCCGAGGCGGAAAACTCCTCGGCAGAGACGAGAACCCGCTGCGAGGCATCGGCCACCTGTTCAACCAGTTTGACGATGGAACGAGAGACGAGAGCGCCAATGACCACACTGCCTACCAGAGCCACCACGACGGAGGCTAGAAGGACTGTGACCGTCCGATTCCGTATCCTGACCGCCGTTCTCTCTACATGGCCCATGTGCTCCGTCAAAATCTCGTGGATGCGGTCAACTCCGGTCACCGCTTCCTTTTCCAGCGCGTCTATCTCCTTTATCACCGCCGCCGCTTCCGGATCACCAACCGGTTCTGAAATATCGAATAGCTCCAGTGACTTGTCCCGCAGCCGGGTATATTTCCCCCTCGCATCTTCGAGTTCGGCTCTCTCCTGCGGGGTGAAGACCAATGCTTCTATCTGGTCGAAATAACCTTCCACCTGAGCGGAGAGGTGGGCGAAGTTATCCTTTTCCACCACATTGCCGGTGGTGAGGTAATCGTTGGCCGGCATCAGCATCTTCTCCAGTGTGAGTCGCAGCCCGGCGATCATTTCCAGCTCATCGGAACGTTCCTTGACGTCGGCCACTCCCCCGGCCACTGTGTTCAGGCTATAGTAGGCGACGGCACTACTCATCAAAAGAAGCATCACCAGGGACAAATAGCTGAGCATCAGCTTCATCCCGATTTTCATTGTAGTTTTTATTTGCTGAGATTTCATTCTGTCTCTCCTCCTACGTTAAACTTGACCACCGTAGCTTGCAATCTACCGGCCATCTCAGCCAGCTCCTGCGCGGCAGTGGAAATTTCCTCCATAGAGGCCGTCTGCTCCTCAACGGCAGCCGAGACTTCCTCCGTGGCCGCAGCGTTCTCCTCGGCCACGCTGGCCACCTCGCTAACCGCCTGCACCACTTTCTCGGTCTCTGCCTTTTGTTGCCGCGTGGCAGCCACGGTCGCCTCTGCCAACTCTGCGCTCCGGTCTGCCGCCTCGATAACGCCCTCCG
>JAGGZG010000147.1 GCA_021162125.1 Anaerolineae bacterium | reverse complement strand
GGTAAGGGGGCAGGGCCGGCGGGATCCACAGTGTGGTGGTGAAGCCCTGGGTGTAGCCCGCCGAGGCCAGCAGTGAGCGCGCTTCCGCCGGGTCGTAATCGTAGGTGGGAGCTTTTTCGTCGTAGCCGAAGGCCGCCGGGGGAATCAAGCTGCGGGCCACCTGGCCGTTGTCGGGGAAAGCGGTCTTGACCAGCCCGGCGCGGTCTATGGCCTGGTTCAGCGCTTGCCGTACCTGGAGGTTATCCAGGGGGGCGAAATCCTGGTTGATCGCCAGGTAGCCGATGGCCCGCGCCGGCCGGAGGAGAGCCTGGGTTTCCTCGTTGTCTTTTAGCGTGGCGATGGCCTGCGGGGGAAGCCCGTAGGTGCTGTTCACCGTGCCGCTGAGTACCGCCCGCACCCGTAATGCGGAATCGGGCATGATGCGCAGAGTCAAGGTCTGCGCTTTGGCGGGTTCGCCCCAGTAGTCCTCGTTGCGGGTCAGGGTGATTGCCTCGCCGGGCGTCCAGCCCGCCAGTTGGAAGGGGCCGGTGCCCACGGGATGCCGGTACAGGTCGGTCGGGTGCTCGCGGATGGCAGTGGGGCTCATCATGCCCAGGGGCGGCATGGCCAGACTGGACAGGAAGGTGCCATCTGGGCGGTTGAGGGTGATTTGCACGGTGTACTCGTCCAGGGCGGAGACGAACTTGATGAGCCCTTTCGGTTCGGGGACGACCAGTTCCGGCGGCGTGGTCCACTTGCGCACCAACTCGTCCACCAGACCCTGGGCCTGGACGATGGACAGGCCCGCGTTGAGCTTATCGAGCAGGGCGGTGTTGCCCTTGCGCACGGCGATGCCCAGGTGCTCCGTGGTGAAGGGCTGACCGGCGATCTGTATCTTGCCGTCGTAGCTATACACGAAGTCGTAAGCGACCGGGGCAGCGGTCACGACGGCGTCGAGTTGGCCACCCACCAGGTCCACGAAGGCCAGGTCAATCGTGTCGTAGGTTTGGACGCTAGCGCCTTTGATTTTTTCGACGGCTTTGGCCCCGTTGGAGCGCAGTTGGACGCCTACCTTGCGCCCGGCCAGATCGCGGTGGCTGCGGATGTCGTCCGTTCCGGTGCGGACGACGACCACCTGTCCGCCATTGAGGTAGGGTTTGGTGAAGTCGGCCAGGTCTTCCAGTTCGGGGGTGATGTGCAGAGAGGAGATTACCGCGTCGAACTGGCCTGCGTCCAGCCCGGCGATGAGCGCGTCGGCGGGCGCGTCCACGAATTCAGGGGTCAGGCCCGCCGCTTCCGTGACAGCCCGCATCAGGTCCACGTCCAGCCCTACCAATGTACCCTGTTCGTCGAGGAATTCCATTGGTGGCTGGGTGGCGCAGGTGCCGACGATTATGGTTGTTTCCGGGCGCGGCGTTGTCACCTCGATGGGTGCGCAGCTTGCCAGCGCCATGCTGATGGCCGTGGCTATTGCCAGCACGACCAGTATAGGTTTGACTCTCACCCCGCGTTTCCTCCGGTTCCTGGGCATTGGCACAGAACCCTGGGAGGTTGGATTAGCGCTTTTGCACGGGCGGGCATGAACGTTCCGGCCAGGCCCGCCCGGTGTGCATTTATCACCCGCCTAAGTAGGCGACTTTCACCTGGGGGTTCTCGCGCAGTTCTTTGGCGCTGCCCTCCAGGACGATGCGCCCCGTCTCCAGCACGTAACCCCGGTTGGCAATGGAGAGAGCCATCTGAGCATTCTGCTCCACCAGCAAAATGCTCACTCCCCGCTGGTTGATTCCCTGGATGATCTCGAAGATTTCCTCAACCAGGATAGGAGCCAGGCCCATTGAGGGCTCATCCAGGAGCAGCAATTCGGGATCGGCCATCAACCCTCGTCCTATGGCCAGCATTTGCTGCTCACCACCGGACAGGGTGCCGCCATATTGGTTGAGCCGTTCCTTGAGACGCGGGAAACTCTTGAATATCTGTTCCATGTCTTGCTTGATGGCTGCTGCTCCGTCCTTGCGCGAGAAAGCGCCCATTTCCAGGTTTTCCTGCACGGTCAGAGGAGCGAAAATTTTGCGTCCCTCCGGCACCTGGACGATCCCTGTAGAGACGATTTCGTAGGGAGGTGTAGTGGTGATTTCTTGTCCCTTGAACTTAATACTCCCAGAGCGTGCTCTGACCAAGCCAGAGATCGTGTTCAGTGTGGTTGACTTGCCAGCACCGTTCGCCCCGATGAGGGTGACGATCTCGCCTTTCTCCACGTGGAAGGATATGCCTTGCAATGCGTGGATGGCTCCGTAGTAGACGTGCAGATCTTTGACTTCCAGCAACATTATGCCACCATCCTTGTCGCCTGGGTACCCAGATAAGCCTCGATTACTTTGGGGTTGTTTCGGATCTCTTCCGGCGTTCCGCGGGCGAGAATTTCCCCAAAGTCAAGGACTGTTAACCACTCACAGATGCCCATCACCACGCGCATCTGGTGCTCGATGAGGAAGATAGTCAGATCGAAACGATCTCTGATGAAGTGGATCAGTTCCATCAGCTCAATGATCTCGCGGGGGTTCATCCCCGCTGCCGGCTCGTCCAGCAGAAGCAGGTCTGGCTCCGTGGCCAGCGCGCGGGCGATCTCCAGTCGGCGCTGCGCGCCGTAGGGCAGGTTTGAGGCCAGCGTATCCTGGTGCTGATCCATCCCAAACACGCCCAGGAATTCCTGCGCTTTCTCCGTCATCTCCCGCTCGCCATGACTGAAACGCTGTGAGCGCAGGATACCATCGAACAGGTTGTAGCGTGCGTGGGGGTGATAGGCGACGCGAACATTGTCCAGGACCGTGAGATTGGGGAAGATGCGGATTTTCTGGAAGGTGCGGCCAATGCCCAACTGCGTGATCTCGTGGGCGGGTATGCCTGTAATCTCCTGTCCTTTGAAGATAATGTGGCCAGCGCTGACCGGGTAGATGCCGGTGATCATGTTGAAGATAGTGGTTTTGCCAGCCCCGTTGGGCCCGATAAGCCCGACGAGTTCCCCTTTCTTGATCTCGATGTTGAAATTGTGCACGGCGCGCAGTCCACCGAAGAACTTGGTCAGGCCATCGATCTTTAGGACTATCGAGTTGCTGCTCGTGCTCGGATTTTGAATAGACTGGGACATTGTTCGCCTCACCTCCTTTGACTCTCCGATGCCTGAGACTCGGCTGGAGCCATTCCAGCAGAGGTTCCCTGCACCTGTTTCCTCCCGGCTATCCTGGGTGGTTTCAGGAAGCCCCACTCACTTGATCCCAAGAGGCCCTGAGGCCGGAACAGCATCACAACCAGTAGAATCACAGGATAGATGACGTAACGCCAGTCTACGAACGCAGCCGGCAGGACGCGCAGTCCCTCGAGCAGAATCACGAAAGCGTAGGCTCCCAGAAGCGAGCCGGTCATGCTTCCCACCCCGCCGAAGACCATCATCACAAAGGGATCTACGGATTTAAGCCAGGTGAAGACGGAGGGGTGTAGAAACGCATACAGATGGGCGTATAGACCCCCGGCCAACCCGGCATACGCACAGCCCAGAGTGTAGGCCAGCGTCCTGGCCTTGTAAGCGTCAATGCCCATCGTCTCCGCCGCGATAGGATCATCTCTAACGGCAAGGACAGTCCGCCCCGTGCTCGAGTAGATGAAATTGCGCATGACCACCAGGGCTATCACCGCACAGATAAACACCCAGGGCCAGGTGACCAGCTGGGGGATGCCAACCATGCCCCGTGCTCCCTTCAGCGTGGGGATCAGTTTGTCAGCATTATTGAAGAATACGTAAGCGATGATCCCAAAGCCCAGCGTGGCAATACACAAGTAGTCGTAAGTCAGGCTCAGAAGTGGCAGGGCGATGAGGAAGCCAATGAGCCCGGCCAGCAGAGCCCCGGCCAGCAGGGCAAGGGCGAGGATCACCTGCTGCGATACGGCCGAGGGCAGAGCGCCCAATGCCGGTGGTACGATGGTCAACACGCCTTGTCGCACCAACCAGCCGCTTCCTCCGCCGATGACGACGATGATCAGCACCCCCACCACCAGTGCGGTAGACGTTGCCAGCACTGAGGCTTCGAAGGTGGTAAGCCACCTGGAGAGTCCGTCTCGTAAACGGCGGCGCAGACGGCCGATCTTGAGATAGTAGATCGCAACTACGGCCAGGATAAATCCCACATCGAGAGCCAGGACGCCGGCCAGCCCCCCGGCCGGGTTTCCGCTCCACCCCACGACCCAGTCTTTGGTGATCAAGGCGGAGGAGTAAGCGCCGATGCCGTAGAACGCCGCCTGGGCCAGAGCGAACATTCCCCCATACCCATACTTCAGGTTTAGACCCAGGGTAGAAATCCCCATAATTGTTCCGAGCATGATGATTACTTGCCAATACTCGCTGAGCCATCCCCGGCTAAAAACGATCTGAAACGTGACACCGACGATCAAAAAGAACAGTCCTGCTGTCAGCCAGGTAGGTAGTGAGCGAATTTTCGTTTTCATCCCATTCCATCCCCTTCTACTTTGTCTCTTCGAACGGGTCGCCGAAGATGCCGGTAGGTTTAATGAGAAGGATAGCGATCAGCAACAGGAAGGCGACACCATCTTTAAGGGTAGACCCCAGAGGGACATAACCTACCGTCATAGCCTCGACGAAACCCATGATCAACGAGCCCACAAAAGCACCTGGAATGCTGCCGATGCCGCCGATGACCGCGGCCACGAACGCTTTCAGACCAGGCTGAATACCCATAAAAGTCCAAATCTGAGGGTAGGCGGTGGCATACAACATGGCCGCCGTCCCGGCCAGCGCTCCAGTCAGGGCGAATGTGGCGGCGATGACGGCGTTGACGTTAATGCCCATCAACCGGGCGGTACCCTTGTCGAACGCGCTGGCGCGCATGGCCTTGCCCATTTTAGTGCGCTTTATGATGTACTGCACTCCGAGGAAAAATATGACTGAGGTCGCGAAGATGACCAACTGGATGTTGGTGAACGTTACCCCCCCCACATTCCAGGTTATTAGCTTGAAGGGTCGTTCGAAAGCGATGTAGTCGGGGCCAAAGACGAACTTGAGGGCGGTAAAGTACTCTAGGAAAATGGACATGCCCAGGGCAGTGATCAGGGCCGCGATGCGGGGGGACTCGCGCAGGGGTTTGTAAGCCACGCGGTCAATGATCACCGTCAGGAAAACGCAGCCCACCGCAGCCAGCAACAGAGCCGGCAGGAAAGAAAAGCCGTATTTGGTGATGCCAAAGTAGGAGATGAATGCCCCGACCATGAAGACATCCCCGTAGGCAAAGTTGATCAACTTCAGCACACCGTAGATCAGCGTATAGCCCACGGCGATCATGGCGTATACGAAGCCAAGTTGCAGCCCATTGAGGACCTGCTGGGTGAAAGTGATAGGGTCTTTAGCGATCCATCCTCCGACGATTGAGAGGATCACCCCTCCAACGACTGCGAGTACGCCCCAACTCAATGCCTTGAGAAGCACCTTAATAAGTTTATCTTTCATGTTGCGCTTTCCTCCCACAACCAGGTAGCTTAAGACTTCGGAAGTCTACAAAGAGCACCGTGCAGACTTCCGAAGTCTGATAGGAGTGCAAGCGAAGAGGGGGGTGTGCCATCATAGGCATCAAGCTAAGACTCCATCCGCCCCTCCCCCTAGCCCCCTCCCTGGCAGGGAGGGGGCTAGGGGGAGG
>JAGGZG010000035.1 GCA_021162125.1 Anaerolineae bacterium | reverse complement strand
GGTTATGTCACTGCAAAAGTCGAGTTTGTGAAATCTGCAAAAGTACTGATGAGACTTGAAACCCGGAACCAGGAACTACATCTTGGCACCGACTTCTCAGCGTCGCGGTTTCCGTTGCAAGGCCCGCCGCCGCAACTGGCGTTCGATGCGGTTTTTCATCTCCTGTGGGGGATACGGCTTGGCGATGTAGTCGTCAGCACCCGCATCTTTGGATTTGAAGCGGGCCTCGCTATCCGTCAGAGCGGTGAGCATGATAATCGGGATTTCGCGGGTGGCAGGGTTATGGCGCAGTTCGCGACAAGTTTGATATCCATCCATCACCGGCATCATGATGTCCAGGAGGATGACGTCTGGATTGGCCTGGCGGGCTTGCTCCAGCCCTTCCATGCCACTACGGGCCTCGATCACCAGGTAGCCACTTTCGGTCAGGACGTCGTTGATCACGCTGCGATAAGTATCGTCGTCGTCAATGATGAGCACTTTGGGCTTCGACATCTCCGCACCTCCTGTACCTAGCGCCCCATTACCAGTTGAACGGCTGACGAGCCAAGAACTGTCCCCACCCCGCCGGTCCGATAAACTCCCCATCCTGTACCACGATCTGCCCACGTACGATCACCGTTCTGGGATACCCACGCACCGTCCAGCCCTCAAAGGGACAGTAATCCACGTTCTGGTGCAGAGTAGCGTGTGACAGGATGACCTCCTGATCGGGATCGAAAATCACCAGGTCGGCGTCGCTGCCCACAGCGATGGTGCCCTTGCGGGGGAAAAGCCCGTACAGCCGCGCCGGAGTTGTGGCACAGGCATCTACGAAGCGGTGCAGCGAGAGCCTTCCCTTGCCCACCCCCTCGCTGTACAATAGCGGCACGCGAGTCTCAATCCCCGGAGCACCGTTGGGAATCCGGGTGAAATCGCGTCGCCCGCGCTGTTTCTGGTCGGCGAAGGTCCACGGGCAATGGTCGGTGGAGACCATGGCCAGAGTACCCCTGGCCAGTGCCCGCCACAAGGGAGCCTGATGACTGCGGTCGCGCAGTGGTGGCGAGAGAACAAACTTGGCCCCCTCGAAATCGGGGAGATCGTAAAGCTCGTCGTCGAGCAACAGGTGATTGGGTGTGACCTCGGCGTACACGGCTTGTCCTGCCTGCTGGGCGCGTTCGACGGCGGCCAGCGTCTCCCGGCAGGTGAGGTGGGCGATGATCACCGGGCAGCCCACCAGCCCGGCCAGGGTGATGACCCGGTACGCCGCTTCGGCCTCGACAGTCGGCGGACGGCTCAAGGGGTGATAATGGGGCTCAACTTTGCCCTCGGCCAGGAAGCGGGCTTTGAGGTGTTCTATCGCGGCGTGGTTTTCGGTGTGCACGAGGGGTACGATGCCGTGGTCGCGTGCCACTTCCAACAGATGGAGCATGGCTGCATCGTCCACCATCTCCGCCGCGTAAGTGGTGTACAGCTTAAGACTCGTGTAGCCCTCCGAGGCCAGGGATACCAGCTCGCGCAGCGTGCGCGGCTCGGCGTCCACTGCCGTCTGGTGCAGCGTATAATCCACCACCGCCTGCCCATCGGCCTCCGCGCGGCGAAGGTCGGTGGCCTCTCGCAGAGATTGCCCCCGCTCCGGTGAGATGAAATCAATGATGGTGGTCGTGCCCCCGCAAGCAGCAGCAATCGTACCCGTGCGGAAATCGTCGGTGGAGACCAGCCCGCCCACCGGCAGGCTGAGGTGCACGTGGGCATCCACGAAGCCGGGGAAAACCAGGCATCCGGTGGCGTCCACTACCTGGCGTCCCGCCAGGTCACTGCCGATGTGGACGATTCGCCCGTCCTGCACACCCAGGTCAGCTTGGTAGTGATCGGCTGCGGTGACGACCGTCCCGCCTTTGATGACCAGATCCATATTGTGCCCCCTGCCTATTCGGTCGAGCACTCGTCTACCACCTCCCCCCGCTTCTCCCCACACTCTCGATGGCAGACAAATGCTCCTCTCGGTTTCGGAATCAAGAATATTATACACTCATTTCCACGCAACTACAAGACGGCTTAGCGCAACAAAACGGCACTTGCCAGATAGCTGAGGTTATGATATAATCAAATCCGCAATTGGTAACACGTTACCGTCTCGCTCGTCTGGCAAAGGAAGGAATACGGGGGACTATGGAGGAACGCCCGAACAAGGCCATAATGATCGTTGGCACCGTCGCTGGTGCAGTGTTGGGTCTGGTCATCCTGGGCGGTGGGGGGTATCTCCTGATCACTCATCCCGAGACCACCGCCGTTTTGCGCGACGTGTTCATTATCGTCCTGGCCCTGGAATCCTTAGTCGTCGGGGCGTTGCTGAGCATCCTCATCTTCCAGATTCAAAATCTAACTCGCCTTCTCCAAGAAGAGATTAAACCCATTCTCGATTCAACCAACGAGACGGTCAGTACGGTGCGGGGCACGGCCACTTTCGTCAGTGAGAACGTAGTCTCGCCGATGATCGAGGCGGCTAGCTACGTCTCGGCCGCCAGGAAGGTGCTTGCGCTCCTCGTTCCCCGCCGCCGTCCACGCCCGACGGCGCAGACGCCCAGTCAAAATCCCCCTGCAGAAGGGTAAGGATTCGTTCAACTATTAGAGAAGAGAAGGGAGGGACAACAGATGAGCAGCAAAGATGAGAGTTTGTCATTTATTGCCGGATTCGTAATCGGCGGATTGGTGGGGGCAGCGGTCGCTTTGATTCTTGCTCCCCAATCCGGTGAAGAGACCCGAGCTCAGATTCGAGAGAAAGGCATCGAACTCAAGAGCCGGGCCGAGGACATCGCCGAGGAGACTCGACGACGTGTAGAAGAAGTCTCCGCCGAGGCCAAGAAGCGATCAGAAGAACTCCAGACCCGCTTCCAGAAGGCCCTTGACGAAACCAGGGAGGAACTGGTCAGCCGCCTGGAGGCGATCCAGAAAGGAAAAGGCGCGGCCCCGGCCGAAGCTGAGGCCGAGGCGTAGCGTGGTGGTAGAGAGTTCAGAAACCCGTTTTCTATCAGAAAACGGGTTTCTGACTTATACGCCGCAGGGCCTGGGGTAACGCCGGCAGCAGATCACCAGCGACCACGCCGGCGACGCCCAGTTCGCCGCGAACCACCTCCCCGGCCAGGCCGTGCAGGTACACCCCCACCGCCGCCGCCGCGAAGGGCGGCAACCCCTGGGCCAGGAAGCCCACGATGGCCCCGGCCAGTACATCGCCGGACCCGGCCGTGGCCAGTCCCGGATTGGCGAAGGGATTGATCACCGTGCTCCCCTCCGGTTCGGCAACCACGGTATAGGCTCCTTTGAGCACCACCACCTGTTTCCAGCGGGCTGCCGCCTCCTGGGCGGTGCTCACCCGGTCGGCTTCCACATCGGCGACTTTTCTCCCGACGAGGCGAGCCATCTCCCCCGGATGTGGGGTGAGCACGTTGCCTGGCGGTAATCGTTTCCACCAACGTGGCGCCTCAGCCAGCGCATTGAGCCCGTCGGCGTCAATCACCGTCGGTGGGAGCGTGATCGGCGCTGTGCTCTCTTCCTCTCCCTCGACCGCTGGTCGGAAACCGATGCGCTCCCGCCTGCCCCCGGGCTCAACTCCCAGCAGTTCATGGACGAAGGCCACAGTTTCCCGCTCGCGACCCAAACCCGGCCCCACCAGCAGAGCCTGGTAATTTGGCAGATGTTCAGCCAGAACCCTCAGCGCATCAGGAACCAGGCTGCCCATGTCGTGGGGCAGGAGCAGGAAAGTGGTCTCGCTGACTTTGGCCGCCAGGATAGGGTGCAGGCTGCTGGCCACGGCCAGGGTCACCAGCCCCGTGCCCACCCGCGTCGCTGCTGCCCCGGCCAGACCGGCTGCCCCGGTGTAATTGGTCGAACCGGCGACGATCAGTGCCCGCCCAAAGGTGCCCTTGTGCGCCCCCAGCGGGCGCGCCGGCAGCAGCGATTGGACCATCGCCGGGGTGATGACCTCCAAACGCACCTCGTCGGCCAGTGCGGGGGGGATGCTGATGTCGGCCACCACCAGGCGGCCCACTACCTCCGCGCCGGGGAATTGAAACTGTCCCCGCTTGGGGAAGCCGAAGGTGACGGTGAGGTCGGCGGGCAGGGTCGCCGGGTCCACGGCCCCGCTGTCGCAGTTCAGGCCACTGGGTACGTCCACGGCGACGACGAAGGGGCGGTTCGGCGGCGGCGTAAAAGCTGGCGAGGAGGGCGCTGACAGCGGTTCCGTTTTTCTCTCGTTTCGGCGGCGGGTTACCTCGTCGCTGACCACGGCCAGGATCTCCTTGAGCAGTCCCTCGATAGGTCGCGAGACGCCGGTGCCCAGCAGTGCGTCCACGATCACCTCGGTCTCGGCGGCCAGTTTACGCAATGCCGTCAGCCCCTCGTCCTCCTCGGCCCAGATTACGGGGATGCCTAGCTCCTCCACCAGGCGGAAGTTCTCGTCTCCCTCGACGCGCCGTTTCCAGACGTAGCACGTGACCCGCGCTCCGGCCTCGCGCAGGTAGCGCCCGGCGACCAATCCATCGCCGCCGTTGTTCCCCGGCCCGATGAGAATCAGCACCCGCTCCTCGTCCAGGTGCATCTGTTGGCAGGCCTCGGCCACAGCCCGACCAGCATTTTCCATCATCGCGGCGTAGGAATGGCCGCTTTCATCAGCCGCCCGCTCGATGCGGCGCATCTCCTCAACGGTCACTACTTTCATCCTCTTCCTCCAATCCATCGCTTTCCCTCGATGGGCGAAGGTCTCCTGACCAAGCCCATCTTGTCCCCTTTGGTCAGCCGATTGAGCAGATTAAGCCGATACGCCGATCACCCCATCCGCTCAATCGGATTAATCGGCCGCGGAGTTGCGACGCACCTCGGAGGTGCGTCGCAACTATCTACACACCTGCAGCGACACGTCGTCCACCCAGATGGCCATCACCCGACCGTCGCCGGCCCCATCGTTGCGCACACCCAATCGCAGGCGCACGGTCTGCCCGGCGTAGACACTCAAGTCACGGCTGAACGATAGCCACTGCCGCTCGTTACCGCGCACCACCAGCAGGACGTGCCAGGTTCCACCCGCATCCTGCAGCAAGAAGTAACCGTAATCCCCCGCCCCACCGCCCGTCTGTGGATAATACCACAGCGAGAGGGTCGCCTGAGTCGCGTCGGCAGGGATGGTCAGCGCTTGCTCCACCGAGGAATAGCTGAACACGTCACTGCCAGCGTCCGGGATACCCAGGCGCATGGCCCGCGTCCCATTATGCACGACCTGGCTGCTGTACGCCGCGTTGTAGAGCGTATCGTTGATGAGCCAGCCGGTCTCGTCCTCGAAGCCGCCGTTGGCCACGGCTTCGGTGCAGGGCGCGGGCGTGGGGGTGGGAGTAGAAGTGGCAGTCGGTGTAGCGGTGGGCGTCGGTGTCGAGGTAGGTATGGGCGTGGGCGTGTAAGTCGGCGTGTGGGTCGGTGTGTGAGTGGGCGTGGAGGTCGGCGTCGAAGTGGGAGTATGGGTCGGCGTATGCGTCGGAGTGGGTGTGGGCGTAGGCGTTTCGGTTGGCGTCTGGGTCAGGCAGAGTTCCAGGCTGGCGTCGTCCACGTACAGGGCACTGACCCCACCTCGTCCATCGTTGTACACGCCGAAGCGCAGGGTGATGGTCTGCCCGGCATAAGCGCTCAGGTCGTGGGTAGATCGTTGCCAGCCGGCGCTGCCCCGCACGCTGCGCAAAGCGTGCCAGCGGCCCGCCGCATCGCGCAGGAGGACATAGCTGTAGTCAGTTCCTGCGTCGTCGGAGAGAGGGCGGTACCAGTAGGACAGGGTGGCGCTGGCAATGCCCGCCGGGATGGTCACCTGCTGCTCGACGGAGGAATAGCTGTAGGTGTTGACCCCGTCCGGCGGGATCCCCAGACGGATAGCCCGGCGGCCAGTGTGCACGTAATCGGTGGTGTAGGCGGCCTGGTAAGGGGTCTGGAGAATGGCCCAGCCCCCATCATCCTCGAAGTCGCCGTTGACCAGCGCCTGCCGGCACGCGCCGGGC
>JAGGZG010000202.1 GCA_021162125.1 Anaerolineae bacterium | reverse complement strand
GGTATATGACTTCTCTGAAAGAACTGAAGATTTCACCACGGAGACACGGAAAGCACAGAGATTTTTGATAACCCTTCAAAAATCCACTTATGGGCCCGCAAAGGAGAATTTTCTCGCACCAAGTGTTAAATTTTCTCTGTGTCCTCCGTGTCTCTGTGGTTAGATGACCTTTTTCAGGGGACTCAGTATATTGATCACGGCGTCGAACTCGCGCTGCCAGCCCAACCACCGGGGTTGACCTCGCCGCTGCCGCAGGAAAGTGACCACGGTCTCGCCCGTGATGGTCTCTCTCCGAGCACCCTCGCCGGCGACGACCAGGGCTCCCAGGGCATTGCCCAGCAGGGCCGCCGCCCGCCAGCTCAACCCACTCAAGCGCCCGCAGATTACCCCCGCGTCGAAGGCATCACCGGCCCCGGTAGTATCACACACCTCAACCACGAAAGGGGGAACCGTGAACACGTCCTCCTCCGTCCCCACCACACACCCTCGCTCGCCCAACTTGAGAGCCACAGTGTTTGCCCCCTGCCCGCGCAGCCAGGCGACGGCCGCTTGCGCATCGCGTGTGCCAACAAGCGCCTCTGCCTCGTCCACATTGGGGAAGAACAGGTCTATCCGGTGCAGGAGGGTACGAACCAAATCGGCTTGCCGGATCAGAATCTCCAACCCGGCGTCGAGGGACGTGGTCAGTCCGGCGTGGTGAGCCAGATCCAAGGCACGAAGTGCCGCCTCTCGCTGCGGGGATTCCAGCAGGGCGTAGCCCGACAGGTGAAAGTGGTCAGCACCACGCAAGTTCGTCTCGGAGATGCCTGCCGGGTCGGTGCGAGTGTTGGCCCCCCGGAAACCGAACATCGTGCGCTCGCCATCGGGGGTGATGACGATGAACATCGTCCCCGTAGTCACGCCGGGATCACGCTGCACCAGGCTCACGTCCACCCCACCAGCCCGCAGGTCGGCCAGCAATTGCGTACCCAACGCATCCGCGCCCACCCGGCCAATAACCGCCGCCTCGATCCCACAGCGAGCCAACATCAGCGCAGTATTGGCCGCCGATCCGCCAGGGCGCAGGTGAGACTGCTCGGCCAGCCCATCCCCACCGGGCCGGGGATAGCGGGCGACGTGAGCGATGATGTCCAGGTTGATGTCGCCCAGAGTGATTACCCGGGGCATGGTAGCCTCCTCGCCCGTAGGACGGGTTGACAACCCGTCTTACGCCCCGCCTGGTGACTGGGTGAGCGGCAGATGAAACACAAAGGTGCTTCCCTTTCCCACTTCGCTCTCCACCCAGATGCGCCCCCCGTGCAGTTCCACCATCCCCTTGGCGATGGACAGCCCCAGGCCCATCCCCTCGTACCGGCGTGACAGGCTGGGCTCCACCTGGTAGAAACGGTCGAACACCCGCTCCCACTCCTTGCGCGGAATGCCAATCCCCGTATCGCGCACGGCAACCCACGCTTTTCCCTCGCGCTCACAGGCCAGCACCTCAATCCGCCCGCCGGCGGGGGTGAACTTCACCGCGTTGGAGAGGAGGTTGCCCAGCACCAGGTGTAACTTCTGCCGGTCCGCCTCGATCATCAACGGTGGGGAGGGAAGGTTAAGGCCCACGGTCTGCTGTTTGACGCGGATCAGCGAAAGGAATTCCTGTAAGCAGACGCGCACCAGGTCATTCAGGGAGAAAATTCCCAACTCAAGCTGTGCCTCGCCGGTCTCGATGTGGCGCAGGTTCACCATGTCCCCGATCAGCGAGTTCAGGCGCATCGCACTCTGCAAGACGATGTCCAACTGCTCGCTGGCCTGACCCGTGGCGCTCCCGCGCAGGAACGAGGCATACCCCAGGATGAGCGATAGCGGCGTGCGCAGTTCGTGGGCGGCAATGCTGATGAAGTCACTCTTCAGGCGATCCAATTCGTGCAGCTTCTCGTAGGCCATCCGCAGTTCTTCCATCAGACGGGCGTTCTCGATGGCGATGGCGGCCTGCGCGGCCAGAGCAGTCATGACATTGACGTCCTCCCAGCTCATCTCCTTGTCGCCGCGCTTGTTGATCGCCTCCAACACGCCAATGACCCGGCCCCGTACCTGCAAGGGCACGCCTATGATGGACCGTGTGCAAAAGTCAAGCTTCTCGTCCACCCCCTGGTAAAAGCGGGTGTCCTTCTGTGCGTCACGGATCAGGAGAGGCTTGTTCTCGCGGAAGATCCAACCGGCGATGCTGTTGTCGAGGGGGACGGCGATCTGTTCCAGCTCCTCCCGCCGCATCCGCCTGGCCGCGCGGAAGCGCAGCTCACCGGTTTTCTCGTCCAGCAGCATGATGGAGCAATCTTCAGTTTCGGTCAGCTCGATAATGACCTGGATGATGGTCTCCAACAGCGGCTCAAGGCTGAGAGTTGAGTTCAACATCAGACTGACGCGCACCAGCCGCTCCAGGTTGGAGATGCGCCGCTCCATCCCTGCAATCCGCTCGCGCAGGGCTTCCTCGACTTCCACGAAATCACCTCCGAAATCTCTCCGTGACTCGTCGCCCCCCTCAGACGTCCAACCGCATTACCTCCGTCCGCACGCGGGCCAGCGCTTCCTCCGGCAACACCGGCTCGTCGGAGAAGCGCAGGTAGAGATACTTGAACACGTCACGCACGATGGCCGTCAGCGGCACAGCCATGATCATACCCCATAATCCCAGAGCCTCGTTGCCTATCACCAACACAACCATGATCAGTGCCGGGTGCAGCTTGACGCTTTCGCCAGCGATACGCGGCACGAGAAACAGGTTCTCCACCTGCTGGACGAGAACAATGACCAACAGAGTCCACAATGCCATCGTGGGTGATTCAATCACCGCCATGATGAGCGCGGGCACCGCCCCCAGGATGGGGCCGACGAAGGGGATGAACTCACACAGACCGACGATCACCCCCAGCAGCACGGGGAAGTTCAGCCCGACCAGGACGAAGCCCACCGTGGCCATGACCCCCACCACCACACATAGCAGGAGTTGGCCGCGGATGTAAGCGCTGAGGATGTCGTCAATGATACGCAGCACGTTGCGCACATCAGATTCGATGCGATCAGGGATCATGGCCCCGAATGCGTCCGCCATCCGCTTCTCATCGGCGAGGATGTAGAACAGCCAGAAGGGAATGACCACCATGCCCAGGGCCAGGCTCACCGTACTGGTGACCGCGCTCACCGCGTGCACCACCCCCTCCTGTGCGGCCTGGCCAACGGCTCCGACGGCCTTGATCAGGTTCCCCTCAATAGTCCGCTGCCATTCCTCCGGGATGGTGGTTCGGTACCGGATCAGCCATTCACCGAGCAGCGCTTGCCCCTGAGCCACCAATTGCTCCCTCTGCATCCATAGACTCTCCACCTGGCTGACCACCACCGGCACCAGGAAAGCCATCAATCCGGCTATCACCAGGATGACTATCAGATAGACGATGATGATGGCCAAAGGACGCGAAAGCCCGCGCCGTTTGAGGACGGCCGGCATGTAACAATCAATGCGCCGTACCAGGGGATAGAGCACATAGGCCAGGATCAGCCCCAGGATGTAGGGGAACAGGGCCGCGCGGGCCACGTACAGCATCCAGCCGACGATGAGCAGCAGAACCAGGACGAGGATCAGACGATTGCGTTGAGCCGGTGTCAGATTACGGAACATCGTGCTCTCCGTGTTGTAGACCAAGAACCTCGTAGATTTGCACCGGCTGCATTCGCCCTTTGACCCTCACCGGCGCCAGTTTATTTACCCGCACGTGGTCGCGCACCAATTGATAGGTGGCCTCGCTGATCAGGATCTGCCCCTCTTTGGCGATACCGCACAGCCGTGAACCCAGGTTCACCGCGTCGCCGATTACCGTGTAGTCCACCTGGAGCTCGCAGCCGATGTTGCCCACCACCATCTCACCGGTGTTTATCCCGATGCCAATGGGTGCACCCTCGCGGCCCTCCGCCGACCAGCGGGCCAGGAGTTCACCGTGGGCACGCTGCATCTCCAACGCGGTCTGCACCGCACGCAGCGCGTGGTCGGGCATGGGCACCGGCGCACCGAAGACGGCCATCACCTCGTCGCCCACGAACTTATCCAGCGTGCCCTCGTGGGCCAGGACCACTTCGGTCATGGCCGTCAGATGTTGGTTGAGAATCTCCACTATCGCTTCGGGGGCAGTGCGCTCGGCGATGGTAGTGAAACCGCGCATGTCGGAGAAGAGCACAGTGAGAGGCAGGCGCTCGACCTGGAAGAAATCGCGGGCTGGCATATTCAACATGCGCTCCATCACCGCCGGTCCCACGAAGCGACGGAAGGCAGTGCGGATGTGTCGCTTCTCCAGGCTCTCGAAGATGGCCGTGTCCACCTGGCTGGTGATGGCCATCAGCAGCCGTTTGTCCTCGGCAGTGAACCCGCCCGCGCCGTGGCGGTTCACCGCGCCGAACACGCCGATAACCTGATCGCGCAGAATGAGGGGCACACAGACCAGGGAGCGGATGACCGGACTGAGGTCTACCTCGTCCACCATTCCGGCCCGGCGGAGCGCTTCGTTGGCGGCCATTTTGATGAGGTGATAGTGCTCGGCCACGCGGCAGATGTCATCCGACGTGGAGGCCTTCAACTCCAACTCGCGGCCCGTCTCGTCGAAGAGCATGATGAAACCCATCTCCGCCTCGATGACGCTGCACAGCTCATTGAGCACCGCGTTGAGCATGGCGTTGAACTCCAGGCCCTGGTCGCGGATGCGATCCACACGATAAATGGCCTCCAGCTCCTTATTGCGCCATCGCAATCGGCGGAACGTGCGGGCGTGCACTATGGCCGAGTCCGTCTGGCTGACCACCGCCTGCAACAGGTCCCGGTCTGCCGGGCCAAAAGGCGCGCCGGCGCGGGCCAGGAGCAATGCGCCCAGCCGCTCGCCGGCGACGGTGAGTGGGGCGGCCAGGAGATGGCGCATGCCCTGTGCGCGCAGCGCCGGGCCGGGCTCCAAGAGGGCAACGCCATCCAGGGCCACGGCCTGCTCCGCCGCCACGTGCCAGGCGTCGCCCCTCACCCGGCCGAACACCCCTAACCGGTCGTCCACGGCCTTGAGCTCCAGCCGTCCGGTCTCCTCGTCCAGCAAACAGATGAGACCCAGGTCGGCATTTAAGGTGTTCGTCGTCACGCTGGCGATGGAGGACAGCAGAGACTGGACGTCGTTGGTGGTGTCGCGGATACGGTCAATCTGATAGATGGCCTCCAGTTGCCGGTTGCGCTCCTGCAACTGGGCGATCCGGCGCGCCTGCACGATGGCAGAATCCGCCTGGCTGGCTGCGGCGGCCAGCAGGCCGCGCATTGCTTCGTCAAAAGGTTGGTCGCGGTTAAACAGCAGCAACGCCCCCAGAGGCGTGCCCTCCGCTTCAGCTCGCAATGGGGCGGCCAGCAGGTGATGTAAATCCGCCCGGCGCAGATCGGGGCTTACCTCCAAAATCGAGGTCGTCTCCAGGGCCAGCGCCCGGCGTATGGCCTGATCCAGAGCCGGGCGGGGCAGCGCGCCAAACACCCCCAACCGGTCATCAACGGCCCTCAACTCCGGCTCACCGGTCACCTCGTCCACCACACTCAGCAGGCATAAATCTGCCCCCAGTCGCCCGGCGACTGCCTGAGCCACGGAGGTGAGTAACTGCCGGGGGTCGGTCACGGTGTCCCGAATGTGATCCAGCGCTACAATGATCTCCAACTCCCTGGCCTCCTGGCTCTCGCCCCCCTCGTTTCCTTTGCTCGTGTCAACCATCGCTGTCCTCCTCATCCCCCCAATCAGTAGGTCGGATTGGCAATCCGACCTACTGAACCGACATTCACATTATATCACGGAAGGCCCCTCCCCGGCAAGAACTTTCGTCACCGCGTGCTCAATTTCGAGGCTGGCTTCTCCGGCTGTCTTGCTCAGGTGGATCAGGAACTCCACGTTGCCCGCCGGGCCACGCAGCGGCGAGGCCATCAGGCCGCGCACGGCCAGCCCTCGCGCGAGGGCCCAGTTCGCGATTTTGCGCATCACAGCGGCGTGGACATCGGCGCTCTTCACCACCCCACCCCGGCCCACCTGCTCCCGCCCGGCCTCGAATTGTGGCTTAATCAGGGCTATAATCTGCCCGTCCGCGCGCAGCCAATCCACGGCCCGGGGCAGGATCAACTCCAGCGAGATGAAAGACACGTCAACGACCACCATGTCCACGGGCTCCGGCAGGCGCTCCAGGTAGCGGGCGTTGGTGCGCTCCATGACCACCACCCGTGGATCCTGGCGCAGTTTCCAGGCGAGTTGGCCGTAGCCCACGTCAATGGCATACACGCGGGCTGCGCCCCGTTGCAACAGGCAGTCGGTAAACCCGCCAGTGGAGGCCCCCACGTCCGCCGCAATCACCCCCTCCACTGCCACGTGGAAGGCGTCCAACGCCGCCGCCAGTTTCATTCCGCCCCGGCTGACGTAGGGCAGCCGGGTGAGGAGCTCGACCCTGGCGGCTGGCGATACCCGTGTGCCGGGTTTATCCCTCACCTGGCCGTTGACCAACACCTCGCCGGCCATGATCAGCCGTTGGGCGCGGGCACGGCTGCGGGCCAGGCCCTTTTCGACCAGCAAAACGTCCAATCGTTCCTTTGATGTCATACCTAGCTACCTGACACTTTGTGCCGTTGGCATGGGGTAGGGTGTAGGACGGGCTTTCCAGCCCGTCCCGCGCAGGCTGGAAAGCCTGCGCCACATACGGCCAATCCTGTTAACCGGTAGTCTCCCCCTTGTGTGTTGGTGCCCCTCGTCCGCCCCGCCGGGCGCTAAACCACCCGGCTACGAGGTGGAAAGCCCCCTTCGGGGGCTCCAGAGGCCCGGAGGGCCTTGCATCTCGTAGCTCGGACGTTCCACGTCCGAGCGGGTCTGAGCGACCAACACGTTACCGGGGGACTACCTGTT